>NZ_JASCPQ010000020.1:0-61164 GCF_029959305.1 Pseudomonas sp. PS01297 | reverse complement strand
TTTACCGGTCAATCCGGTAGGAGCGAGCTTGCCTCGCGATCTTTTGATCTTTAAAAGATCGCGAGGCAAGCTCGCTCCTACAGGGGGTTAGATGTGCTTAGAAGGTGTAATCCGCCGTCACGAAGACCGAACGCGGTTCACCCATGATCCATTGTTGGCCGTCATTGTATTGGCTTAAGGCGTATTGGCGGTTGAACAAATTGTTTACGCGCAGCCCCAGGGTGGTTTTTGGCAGGGCTTTCCAGCTCACGGTGGCATCCACCACGGTGTAGCTTGGCAGCACGGCAGTGTTGGCTACGTCTGCGTAACGCGCGTCGACATAGCGCACGCCGGCGCCCGCGTTCACGTCGTCGGTCACGGCTTTGCTCAGCCACAGGTTGGCGGTACGGCGCGGTACTTCGGCGGGGCGGTTGCCTTTGAGCGACACGCCGTCTTGATCGAACTTGTCGTATTGCGCACGGACGATGGCGGCGTTGGCCTGGAGTTGCCAGCGGTGTGGCAGTTGCAGATCAAGGCTGGCTTCCAGGCCTTTGGAAGACTGCTCGCCCACTTGCAGCGTGCGGGTGAAGTCGGCCGGGTCAGTGGTCAGCAAATCCTTTTTGACGATGTGATACGCCGCCAGTGTCCACTCGCCGCGCTGGTCCCAGAACAGTTGCTTGAAGCCGACTTCGGTCTGGCGCGCATGGGCCAGGCCAAAGTTTTGCTGGTTCTGGCTCAGGCTGATCAAACCGCCGACGCCATCGACGCTGGTGGCTTGTTGCGCGTAAACCGAGGTGTCCGGGGTCAGTTCGTAGACCAGGCCGACTTTCCAGCTATTGGCCGACAGGCTGCGGTCCGAGCGAGTGGTGAGGTTGTCCACCGAGAAATCATCGCGGTCCAGGTGCACCATGTCGCGGCGCACACCGGTCACCAGCGACAGCTGATCGGTCAGCTCGGTGCGGTTTTCGGCAAACAGCGAAAACTGCTGGGTGGTGGTGGTGAACTGGTCGCGGTAAGGCGAAGCACTTTGCCATTGGCCGCGGTCCGGGTGGTACAGGTCGATCGGCTGGCCGTCTGCGTCCACGTCGTGATACGGCGAGTTGCTGTGCAAGTTGAAGTGGATACGGTTGTAGTCCATGCCCACCAGGGTTTTGCTGTTGAGGCCGAACAGGTCATGGCTGAGCGCGAAGGTCTGGCGGTCGCCGACCTGCTCCTGCTCATGCTTGATGCTGAAATAGCCGCCGCGCAGCAGGGTTTGGCTGGCCTCGTCCCAGGCGTGGTTTTCGGCGTTCTGCCAACGACGCTGGGCCTTGAGGTAATACAGTTCGTTGGTGGCGGTCAGGTTGTCGTTGATCCGCCATTCGCTGTTCAGGCGCGTCCACTGATCGTTGTAGTGCAGCTTGGCGTCACTGACGTTGTAGTTCTTGTCGCGCAGCCCCTTGTGATAACGGCCATTGATCAACGGCACGCCAAAGTCGTTTTGCGGCTCCTGGTCGCCGTAGTCGTGGCTCAGGGTGAACGCCAGATCATCCGTGGCCTGCCAGCGCAGGGCCGCGCTGATAAAGGTGTTTTCAGAATCGCCGTGGTCGATCCAGCCATTGCTCTGGGTATGGTTGATGTTCAACCGGTAGCTCAGGGTGTCGGTCAGCGAGCCGCCGCTGTCCAGTGCCTGCTGTTGGCGATCGTAGGAGCCGTAGCCGACGCGGATGTGGTTTTCGATCTCGCCGCTGAACGGTTTTTTCGGGATCACGTTGATCACCGCCCCGGTCGCGCCTTCGCCGTACAACACCGACGCCGGGCCGCGCAGCACGTCGATGCGCTCAACCGACCAGTCGTCCACCGGGAAGGTCACGGTGCCCGCGCCGCTGTACATGCGAGTGCCGTCGTACAACTGCATGACCGAGCCTTCGCCGACAAAACCGCGCGCCGAGTAGGCCGAACCGCCGTTGCCCGGCGAGCCGGTAAAGCTGATGCCGGTGGTGCGGGTCACGGCGTCCTGCACACTGCTGTCGCCACGGGCGCGGATCTGCGCGCCGGTCAGGCTTTCGACGCTGGCCGGGGTTTCGAGGCTGCTGAGGTTCAGGCGCGAACCGGCGGTGGTGGCGGTCTTGAGGTCGATGCTTTCGGCATCGATTTGCGGGGCGGTGATGGTGGCGGCAGGCAGCATCAGGGACGGCGCGGTGTCATCCGCGTGGGCGCTGTTAACCACCAGCAGGCAAAGGCTGGAAAGCAGGTACTTGTTCATTAGGGCAGTGAGTCGCTTTTTTCTAAAGGTGTGCCCGCTGCCTCCTGGCGGCGGGTGATCGAGCTTAAATTGTTTTGTTACACAGTAACAACAATTTCTCGCGTGATACTGGCGTGCCAGTATCCACATATCTCCGGATCGCGCATCTCGGATGTTTCATCCCCACTATGAAGCACGCTCATGTTGAGGCTTTGAGCGCACGAGCAACAGCAAACGGTCGAGCAGCCAGACGCTGATCAACGAGGCACCGACCAAGGGGAATGCCACGGCCAGGGCGAGGATGATCACCACCCCGGTTTTCCAGGTCGGCAGGTCATGGCGCAGCGTTGGCACGCCGAGGCCGCCTTTGGGGCGGCGTTTCCACCAGATCACCAGGCCGCTGGTCGAACTCAGCAGAATCATCAGGCAGATCAGCAGAATCGCGATCTGGTTCAGCGAGCCGAACAATTTGCCTTCGTGCAGCATCACGCCCATTTCCGTGGCGCGGGCGACGTTGCTGTAATGCTGCCAACGCACATCGGCCAGGACCTCGCCGGTGTACTGATCGACATGCAGGGTGGCGTCGTTGCGCGGGTCGTCAGCGAACACGGCAATGGTAAACACGCCTTGTGCCGTGGTGGGCAGGGTGATGCTGTAGCCGGGTTCGACCTTGCGCGTGCTGGCGGTGTCGACCACCTGTTGCAAGGTGATGCCGGGCGCCGCCGGGCCAGACGTGTGAGCGCCGTGGGCCATGTGCTCGGCGTGCGCGCCGGACACCGGCATCGGTGTGTTTTCCATGGCCCAGGGCACGGTCTGGCGGGCGGCGCTGTTGAGGCTGCGGGCTTCAACGTCTGATTGGGGCACGTTGTTCCACATGGCGGCGGGGAACTGGTTCCACAGGTCGGCGTATTGCTTGCCCCAAAAACCGGTCCAGGTCATGCCGCTGATCAGCATGAACAACAGCAAGGCTGCGCCCCAGAACCCGGTAACGGCATGCAGGTCGCGCCACAAGACCCGGCCGCGACGGCTCAAGCGCGGCCACAAGATACCCGCCGCAGATTGTCCGCGCGGCCACCACAGGTACAGGCCGGACACCACCAGCACCACGCCCCAGCCAGCGGCGAGTTCCACCAGCCGGTCGCCGAGGGTGCCGATCATCAACTCACCGTGCAGGGCACGGGCCACGGCTTGCAGGTTGAGCTTGGCATCTTGCTCGCCCAGTACTTCGCCGCTGTACGGGTTGATAAACACATTGAGCTGGCGCCCGGCGTTGCTGAGCACAAATTGCGCGCTGCGCTCAGGGTTGATCGGCGGCAGGTACTGGCTGATATGGCCCTGTGGATAAGTGGCCTGCACGCGCTGGAGCTGGTCGTCGGCACTGAGGCGGTGATGGCCGGGGCTGACGTTGATCAGGTGGTCGTAGAGCAAAGGGTCGAGCTGGGGTTTGAACAGATAAATAATCCCGGTCAGGGCCAGCAGAATCATGAACGGCGCGACAAACAGCCCAGCATAGAAATGCCAGCGCCAGGCCAGATTGTAAAACGATGGTGTGGGTTGGCTCATCAGGAGCGGCTCCGCAAAGAATTCATCAGGTGTAGGAGCGAGCTTGCCTCGCGATCTTTTGATCTTTAAAAGATCGCGAGACGAGCTCGCTCCTACAGGTGGTGTCGGGTTTAGAAGCTCACATCAACCTTGGTCCAGAGCGTGCGGCCTGGTTCGTTGATCGCGGTCGGGTCGTTTGACGGGTAGCCAAACCCGGCGTTGCCCGCCATGTTCAAGTGCTCGCTGTAGGTTTTATCCAGCAGGTTGTCGACCCCGGCGCTGACCTTGAGGTTTTTGTTGATGCGGTACGCGCCGTTCAACGAGAACACGCCAAAGCCGGCGCTCTTGCCGTAGTCCTTGCCGACCACGTTGCCCGCGTTGCGGTCGATGCGATCCTGGCGTGCAACCACACGCCACAGGGCGCCAGCGCTCCAGTCGTCTTCGCTGTAGGTCAGGCCGAGGCGGGTGTCCAGCGGCGGCATTTGCGGCAGGGCTTTTCCGTCCGTGGTGTTTTTGCCCCAGGCGTAGGCCAGGGTCGCGTCGGCTTTCCAGTGTTCGGTCAGTTGGTACGCGGCGCCCAATTCGCCGCCCATGATGCGGGCGTTGATGTTCTGCGCCTGGGAGCTGGTTTGCGTGTAGTCGAACAGGATGTAGTCGTGAATCACCCCGGCATAGGCCGACACCCAGGCTTCGAGGTCCTGGGTTTTGTATTGCAGGCCGACGTCGAGCTGGGTGGTTTTCTCAGGCTTGATGGCGTCGAAGGCGTTCACCGAACCGGCCGGGCCGGAGTTGGGCGAAAACAGTTCCCAGTAATCCGGGAAGCGCTGCACATGGCCCAGACCTGCATACACCGTGGTCGGGCTGTTGGCCATGTCATGTTCATAACGCACGAAGCCGCTGGGCAGCGTGTCGGCGCGGGTGTTGTCCTGGGTCGGGTTGGGCTTGCTCATCATCCCCGAGCCCAGCCGGGCCCGGAAATCCTTGGCCGAGGCGCGGTCCAGACGGGCGCCGGTGATCACGCGATCGCGCTCGGCGGCGTACCAGGTCAACTCGGCAAAGGCGCCGTAGTTGTGGAAATCGGCGTCCTTGGTCCAGTTCTGCTCTTTGTAAGTGTCGATGCCCATGCCGGAGCGGGTGCGGTGTTCGTTGGTTTGCGCGTCGATGCCGCTGATCAATTGCACATCGGCCCAGCGCCAGGTGGCCTTGATGCGTGCGCCGAGGGTGCGCCGGTCAACGTTAACGCCCATGGGCCCGGCCATCATGCCGGTGCCGGACGGGGTGCGCAGGGTGTAGTTGTCCATCACGTGGTCGGCGTAGTTGTAGTAGACCTGTGCTTCGAGCTTGTCGAGCACGTCGCCGATGTTGGACTTTTCAAAGCGCAGACCGAGGCTTTCACGCTTGTACTGGCTGCCGTCCATGCCACGTCCGGCCGAGCGGGCTTCGCCATCGCCCTTGCCTGCGGTGAGTTCGAGCAGGGTGTCGGCGTCCGGGGTCCAGCCGAGGGCGACGTCGCCGTTCCACTTGTCGTAGCGCGACGGCACGGTGTGGCCGTCACCGTCTTTGTAGTCGTCGGAGTGGGCGGTGTTGCCGACGACCCGCAGGTAGCCCTGCGTGCCCCCGACGGCAGCATCGAGGGTCTTGTCGAAACGGCCGTTGGAGCCTGCCAGCACGCTGGCGTTGATGCGCGAACCCAGCTCACCGAAATGCTCGGGTTCACGTTCAAACAGCACCGTGCCTGCTGACGAACCCGGCCCCCACTGCACGCTTTGCGGGCCTTTGATGACGGTCAGTTTGTCGTAGGTTTCGGGGGCGATATACGAGGTTGGCGTGTCCATGCGTCCGGGGCAGGCGCCGATCATCTGGCCGCCGTTGGTGAGGATGTTGAGTCGCGAACCGAACATGCCGCGCAAGATCGGCTCGCCGTTGGTGCCGCCATTACGGATCAGGGCAAAGCCCGGGATGGTCTTCAAATAATCCCCGCCATCGCTGGCAGGCACTGGCTGGCGCGGGTCTTTGGGGTTGGTGACGATGGTCAGCGGCGAGCTGGGGGCGATGGCGGTAATCACCAGCGGGCTGATCTCATTGGCGTGTGCGGCGTGCTCGTCAAGTGTCTCGGCGGCCAGGGCGGCGGGTGCCAGCAACGCGCAGCACAGTGTGCTCAGGGCAAAGGGCAACACCGTGTGGGCGTGAGGCAAACGGGAGGCAGCAGTAAAGCGGGACATAGGCATTCCAGTATTCAAGCGAAAACAACACGGCCGACGCCCTGCGGCTGTCTAAAGCAGCGCCTGCAGGTCGGCCAAGTAGAGGATGTTGTGAACGTGCTTAAACGAATGCCGGCGGCGCCCGCGCGCGGGCGCCGGGGAAGATCGGTTGTTGCGCATGCCCAAGCCGTGTGGGCTGTGCCAGATAACTTTTGGGGCGCAGCGAGTCGAACAGGGTGATGTCAGCGGTGTGCGGCAGGGCCGGGCAACTGAACAACAGCGTGCAGTAACCGCATTTTTCCCACAGTGCATGGTGCTCGGCAGACGGCGCATGATGCCCGGCGTGTTCGCCGTGCGCCGACATGTCCATGCCCATCTCCATGGACATTGGCATCGACATGGAGCCGTGATGATTCATCGGCACCGCTTGGGAAATCAGCGGGCCGATAAAAATCATCAGCATGGCAAACAGGCTCAGCCAACTGCCGCGAATCTGCGACATGGAGTGCCTGGCGCGAGGGGCGCGCATGGGGCTCAAAAACCGGGGGCGTTAGTGAGCGTGCATGTGTTCCATGCTGTCTTCAGGGGGCTGTTTTTGCACCGAGACTTCAACCGGTATGTCACCGGCTTTCTCGAAGTGCAGGGTCAGCGGGAAGCGTTTGCCGTCTTGCAGCAGGCTGCGATCTTTAATGTCGACCAGCATCACGTGGTACGCCATCGGCCCGAAGGTCACCGTGCCACCGGGGGCAACGACGACGTCGGTCACCGGTTGCATGCGCATCATGTCGCTCTGCATCACGTGCTGGTGCAGCTCGGCGCCCCCGGCAATCGGGGTGTCGGCGCTGAGCAGGCGGTCGGCGGTGCTGCCGGTGTTATGGATCACAAAATACGCAGCCACGGTGGGCGCGTTGGGTGGCAGCTCTTGCGACCACGGGTGAGTGATTTGCAGATCACCGCTTTTGTATTCGTGGGCGTTGGCAAAACAGGCAGGCAACAACAAAGCCGCCGCAATAACGGCGTGCTTGAACAGGGGCAGGTTCAACATGGTCATTCTCCGAAATGATTCAGGCGCAAAAAGGTTGCGAGGACGAATCAGACCAGAGGGGAGGCGCGGGGGTTAAGACTCGGCCATTGCTGGCGCGGGGTAGGCCGTTTGAGGTGATCGGGAACCTGGCTGTGGCCACGTTCAATCGCGGCGAAATACAGCGTGGGGATATGCGCGGGCAGCGCCACCAGCGGTGCCGAGCCTGAGCAGCACCAGCAGTGCTGCATGTTTGAGTGATCGTCTTTGTGGCTGTCGGCGGTGTCGAACTTGCCCAGCGACACGGCCACCATCTTGGTGCCCGTGGAGGTGCAGAAACTGCTCCACATCACCTGCTCGGCCGGCTCGCTGCCAGTGGATGCCATGGCCCCGCCCATCGACATGGCGAGCATGTTGAACAGCACTGCGAAGCAGGCGATCCAGGCAAATGCAAACCGTTGTCGGGACATGACACATTCCATGAGTGAAGCGATCAAGGCGGCTATTTAGCCTGAATGGCCTGCGTAAGTAAAAAGGCCGTGTGTGTGGCGAAATGTCGCGTTAATCAGCAGTGTTGGCATTACGCAGCAGTGGCGTGGAGTTTTAGCCCCAATGCTTTCATGACTTTGATGATAGTTGTGAACTCGGGGTTACCTGTGCTGCCCAGTGCTTTGTACAAGCTCTCTCGTCCAAGCCCTGAGTCGCGGGCAATCTGGCTCATGCCTTGGGCGCGGGCAATATCGTTGAGCGCTGCGCGTATCAAGCTACCGTCACCGGGATCTTCTTCAAAACAAGCATCCAGATAGGCTGCCATCTCTTCAGGGGTTTTAAGGTAGTCAGCAGTATCAAAGCGGGTATGTTGTTCGGTCATGGTTTAGTCCTCACTACCCAATGTATGCACTATTTGTTTTGCGCGCTTAATGTCTCGCGCTTGTGTCGTTTTATCGCCACCAATGAGTAACAGATAGATCACTTTACCTTTGCGAGTGTAGTAGACCCGATAGCCGGGCCCGCAATGTATGCGCATTTCGTAAATGCGATCACCCACGGGTTCACAGTCTGAAAAGTGCCCCAATTCGGCAGCCCTGAGACGTGCAAGGATGCGCGCTTGGCCAATTTTGTCTTTCAGTGAGCTTAACCACTGAGCGAACTCATGTGTTTTTTCGAAAGTAATCATGCTGTGAAACGTATCTCGAAGGATACATTACTGCCAGCGATTACACATTCACAAATATCTTTCTCTCTTTAGGGCCTCCAAAGCCTCATTAGCTGCCCAAAAAGCTCGATCAACTTCAGGCAGCACCGGCCGCTTGAGAATCAACACCGGCACCCCGCGTTCGCGGGCGACTTCGAGCTTGGGTTCGGTGGCGCTGCTGCCGCTGTTTTTGCTGATCAGGACGTCGATGCGGCGTTGCTCAAACAGTGTGTGCTCTTCTTCGATCCGGAAGGGGCCGCGGGCGCCGATGACGTCACAGCGCTCATTGCCGGGGTATTCGTCGAGGGCGCGTAAGGTCCAGAACTGATGCTCGGGGATTTCGTCCAGATGTTCCAGCGGCTCGCGGCCCAGTGTGAATAGCGGGCGCTGGAAGGGTTTGAGGGCCTGAACCAATTCGGCCCAGTCGGCCACTTCACGCCAGTCATCGCCTGCTTGAGGCGCCCACGCCGGGCGACGCAGCGCCCAGCACGGGATGCCGCTGATGGCGGCAGCGCGGGCAGCGTTTTGGCTGATTTGCGCGGCGTAGGGGTGGGTGGCGTCCAGCAGCAGATCGATGCCCTGTTCGCCCATGTAGTGGGCCAAACCCTGCGCGCCGCCGTAGCCGCCCACCCGCACTTCGCAGCGCAAATCGGTGGGCACGCGGCCGACACCGGCCAGGCTGTAGACGTGTTGCGGGCCCAGGGTGCGGGCAATGGCCAGTGCTTCGGTCACGCCGCCGAGCAATAAAATACGTTTCATGCAAACCCTCCGGCATGGCCGACAACGGCGCCTTGGCGATCAATGGCAAACACTTCTACCTGCACCGACGCCGGCACAACGCTACGGGCGAAGTCCAGGGCGTGCTGGCACACCGCATCACCCAGGGCGATGCCTTGCGCGCTGCACATCGCCAGGGCTTGCTGACTGGTGTTGGCCTGGCGGATGGCCTCTTGCAGCGTGGGGGCAGCGCCAACGGCAGCCGCCCAATCGGCCAGTTGCGGCAAGTCGATGCTGGAGTGACGGCTGTGCAAATCCATATGGCCTGCGGCCAGTTTGCTGATTTTTCCGAAACCGCCGCACAGGCTCAACTTATCCACAGGGACTTTGCGCAGGTGCTTGAGGACCGCGCCTACGAAATCGCCCATTTCGATCAGCGCAATCTCCGGCAGGTTATACACGCGGCGCATGGTGTCTTCGCTGGCATTGCCGGTGCAGGCGGCGATGTGCAGGTAGCCGTTGGTCTTGGCGACGTCGATGCCCTGATGGATCGAGGCGATGTACGCGGCACAGGAAAACGGCCGGACGATGCCGCTGGTGCCCAGAATCGACAGGCCGCCGAGAATCCCCAAGCGTGGGTTCATGGTCTTGAGGGCTAGCGATTCGCCGTCCTGGACGTTGACGGTCACTTCAAAGCCACCGTGATAGTGGTGTTCGGCGGCCAGTTGCTGCAGGTGATCGGTGATCATTTTGCGCGGCACCGGGTTGATCGCCGGTTCGCCCACGGGCAACACCAGGCCTGGGCGGGTGACCGTGCCAACGCCCTGGCCTGCGACGAACACGATGCCAGCGTCGGGCAGCAGGCGAACGCGCGAGTACAGCAGCGCGCCGTGGGTCACGTCCGGGTCGTCGCCTGCGTCCTTGAGGGTCCCGGCTTCGGCGCCATCGGCCTGCATGCGGCAGAACTCCAGACGCATGGTCACCACTTTGCCTTTGGGCAAGGTGATTTCCACGGCGTCATGGCTGACGCCGCTGAGCAAAAGCCGGGCGGCGGCCAGGCTGGTGGCCGTGGCGCAACTGCCGGTGGTCAGGCCGCTGCGCAAGGGCGCGGGTTGTTCGGCGGTTTCGTCACGCATCAAAGGGTTTGGTCATCTCTAACAAGGTAATGGGCAGCGCTTGGCGCCATGTGTCGAAGTCGCCCAGCGGTTGGGCCTGGGCGACGTGAACCCGCGTCAGCTCGCCGCCATGGCGTTCGCGCCAGCTCATCAGCAATGTTTCGCTTTGCAGGGTGACGGCATTGGCCACCAGTCGCCCGCCGGGCTTGAGCTGTTGCCAGCAGGTGTCGAGCACACCCGCGCGGGTGACGCCGCCGCCGATAAAAATCGCGTCCGGACGCTCCAGGCCTTCCAGTGCTTGCGGAGCCTTGCCTCGAATGAGCTGCAGGCCCGGCACGCCCAGCGCGTCACGGTTGTGTTCGATCAGTTGCTGACGGCCGCTGTCTGCCTCGATGGCCAGGGCCCGGCAGCTCGGGTAGGTGCGCATCCATTCAATACCAATCGAGCCGCTGCCTGCGCCCACGTCCCACAACAGTTGCCCCGGCAAGGGCGCGAGGCGGGCGAGGGTGATGGCGCGTACATCGCGCTTGGTCAGTTGGCCGTCGTGCTGGAAGGCGCTGTCCGGCAAGCCGCCCACGCGGGACAACGGCTGCGCGTTGGCCGAGGCGATGCATTCAATGGCAATCAGGTTCAGGGCCGCGACGGGCGGGTCATTCCATTCGTCAGCGCTGGCTTCAACGCGCCGTTCGGCCGGGCCGCCCAGGTGCTCCAGGACACTTAAGCGGCTTGGGCCAAAACCGCGTTCGCGCAATAGCGCCGCAACGGTGGCCGGGCTGCTGCCGTCATTGCTCAGCACCAGCAGGCGTGCGCCGCTGTGCAAGTGAGCATTGAGCGCAGCCACCGGACGGGCAACCACTGACAGCGTGGTCACGTCTTGCAAGGCCCAGCCCAAACGTGCAGCCGCCAACGAGAAAGAGGAGGGCGAGGGCAGCACGTGCATCTCGGCGTTTTCAACCACGCGTGCCAGGCTGGCGCCTACGCCGAACAGCATCGGGTCACCACTGGCCAGCACGCACACTGGCTGGCCGCGCAATGCCAGCACCGGCGCCAGCGAAAACGGGCTCGGCCACATCAGGCGCTCGGCGCGGATGCACGCGGGCAGCAGGTCGAGCTGGCGCTGGCCACCAAACACTTGAGCAGCATTTAGCAAGGCCCGGCGCGCATTTTTGCCCAGACCGCTGAAGCCGTCTTCACCGATTCCCACAACTGTTAGCCAGGGCGACATGCCAATCCTCATTTCAAACACCGGTTCGTTCATCCAGGATCAGGGCAAAAGGCCTGCGGATACAGGCCGCATGATAGCGCGCCTTGGCCCCCTAACTAAGTAGTGCCTTGCAACGCTGTGTGCGGCGTAGCGTTCAGGGATATGCCTATCCCTATTGCGAGCTGAACCATGAGCACCCCTTCTTTGCCTTTTTATGCCCCGCAAGCGCTGCACGACACGTACCTCAAAAGCCTCGACCTCGCCCAGACCAAAGACATCATCAATGCCGACGAAAAAGAGCGGTTGGGCTCGCTGCTTCAAGACGAAACTGGCGCCAGAGCGGTTTATGCCTTTTACCCGATTGTGTCCCGCGATCATTACCGCCCGGTGCACTGGGTTGCCGGGCTGATCCTCAGGCTGGACCTGGCGCCGGCTTCGGCCGTGTTTTTATTCACCGCGCTCGGCAGGTTTGAGCGCTTCGCCACCAAAAGCGCGTTGCGCACGGCATTGCAGCTGCAGTTGGACAGCACTCAAGAAAACAACGAACTGCTGCGATTTTGTCCCGTTGATGTACGATTTTTTTTAACCCAAACAGGCTATCTGTCGCTGGTCACCCGGCAAGTGTCGGGATCTGCCATGGCCGGTATGAGCCTGGCCATAGAGAACTTGTTGCGCAATTGCCAGACGCAAACGCTGCAAGCGCTTGTCGAGCTGCCGACACTTCGCTCGGTGCTTGATCGCAGCGTGTCTTACGCGGTGATGAATGAGTTTACGGGCACGTTTACGGATGCATTGGGAGTTCAAGTGCGTAGCACTCGGTTGGGAGGCAACTCATTGCGTGAGGGCGATGTGATTACCGCGAGCCTGAGCGCGACAGCGCTGGATTACTACCTGCAAGGTGGCTTTGCGGCGCAGCACCGTCGTGAATACCTGGGCCTGCCTGAGGCTTTGGCTTCACTCAGTCTCAGCGATATCGAGCGGCGCTTCGAGCGAGTGCTCAGGCACGCCAGCGAGGGCTTGGAAGGCAACATGCAAGGGGTGTTACGTAACGCCTGGTGGCCAGCGTCACGGCCCCAGCTTGCGCTGCATGACTACTGTGTTGCCCGCCAGGGCGATATGTTTTATCACCAGACAGTGCAAGCACTGCACGAACAGCACATGACGTCTGCGCAATTTGCTCAGTTGCAGCACGTGCTTTCAGGCACCTATAAGGACGTGCAGGCACGGGTGGCGCGGTTGGCCGTGTTTGACCCGGACAGGGGCGAGGTGCGCTTGTCCGGTGTGTTCTGCATCTTTTTTCCGGGGCAGGATTCGCCGGTTTTTTTATTTGGCGGGGCTGAAGGTCTCCAGCGGTTTGAAACACGCGCCCGGCTTAAAGAGGCGATATTGTCGCCCTTGAGAGCCCCCTCCTTGTACGACTCCATTGCCCGTTATGCCGCGCTGGACCAGCAAGCGTTGCTCGCAGACATGCGAGAGCTGCGCCTGAGTGTCGAGAACATTGATACGGATGTGTTCAGCAATTGTGTGCAAGCCATTCACAAAAAACAGGCCAGTGACGTCGTATTTCTACTCAAAGAGTTCAGGGCCAGGCGTATTGCCCTGGCGGGGGTCGATCATGCGCTGGATGTCCGCGAGCTGATTGATCAGGGGCTCTTGGCGCTGAGCCCCCCGGAGCGCTGGAGCAGCCGATTCATGCCTCACGCACATGAATTGACCCTTACCCCGCGCAGCCAGGGTGGCCAGGCCGATCTGTTGAGTGTGAAGCTGCCCCGAATCGAAGCCCAAGTGGATGAGCTGTTACGCGATTGGCCTACCGCGAAAATGATTGCAACGGCTCGCCTGCAAACGCTGCTGGTTTCCCACGGGCATGCTCCCTCGGATGTTCACCGTCTTGTGGTTCAAGTATTTGATCAAGCGCCGCAGCCGGGCGTTGTACCCGTTCGCTCACTGTCGCTGGTCGAGGCGCTGTTGGAGCGGGTGACAGGTTATCAGCCGTTGCCGCAGAACCCGGATCTGATTCAAGTCTTCATACAGCCGTTAGCTAACGGAGAGCTCAAACCGACCCGGCTATTGGCCGCAACCAAGCTGCTGACGCTGCTGGAACAAGCGTCGCCGTCATTTGTGCAACTCATGGTGCAGCGCCAATGGGCTTTTTTTCACGCCCCGTATACAGCGCAGGGTCCTGATGCGCTGGTAGACAGGCTTAGCACTTTGAGAATGGTCATGTTGCGGGCAGAGTTGCGTCTGCTTGGCCTGGAAAACCATCTTCAAGCCACTGATCGGGCTGTGGTTGGCGTGGTGTTGGGCAATCCGATCAGTGATCAGCGCCCGGCGCTGGATCAATTTGTGCCGGATGTGTTTGCGCCAAGCGTGTCTTTTAATGGTTCCGCAAGCCTGCTGGACATCACCAATTGCTTACTGTTTACCCAGCGTGGCGGCCTGGAATCAGACAATGCAGGGCGTGCCGTGTTCTGGAGCCCGGTCTGGGGCTTTGAAAGTTTTGAATCGGTGGACGCGTGCAAGGCCATGCTCGAAGCCCGCCTGATGGATAAGGGCTTGCGTTGGGGGCTACTGGCCCATGTGAATGCCTCAGAGCAGGCGCGGGTTGTCAGTTATCTGGAGGGCACATCACTGTGGCACCCGGCCGGGCAAAACGATTGGTTTTACTTCGAGCGCTTTGAGGAGGACTTCACTCGCCAGAGCCAGAATACCGTTATCAACCAGTTGCTGGCCGATACCCGCCATGTGTGCAGCCTTGCCGTGAAGACGCCCCTTTCGGCGCAGGGCTTTGAAAACAGTTTCAAGAGCCTGCTGCTGGCCGGCAGGGCGGGCGTGCAAGTGGCGCGTGTCAGCGAAATGGCACGTCTGCAACTGTTCAAGGCTTCGCTGCCTGAGTGGTTGAAGTCTGCCAGCGCCGCCGATCAGAAGGCTTATGCCGATGTCTTGCAACGGTATCAGCGCAGCACAGAGGCCGTTCAAAGTTATCTGCACAACATCCCGCTATTGTCGGTGTATTCAAATGCGGTGCTGACGGCACGTCTGAATCTGGATTTTCCGGGAGTCAACCTCAATCCCGAAGACATTGAGGTCGTCATCGATACTTACCTTGCGGCCCCTGTACCGGTCGGCAGCACGCCGTCATTTCTGCCTGCTGCGACCACACACAGTGTGCAGTCCCTCACTCGGTTCGCCTTGAGCGGCCTGCATCTTATTAGCGAGGGCGTGATGTTTGTGCGGTTGCGAGAGGGTGGCGCGCTACCCATTACTTTCAATGCGCTCTATGTGCGCCGATTGGTGCGGGAACTGGACCTTGGCACACATTATCAGGACCTTATAAAAACCATGCTGGCACCTGGCCGGGAGGGTGTTGCCCTGCGTCAGCAGCAGTTTGCCGAGCAACTGGCCGTGCAGATGCTGGAGCAGGCCATGCGGCAAAAACTGCAGGACCCGGAGTTTGAAACCGCCTACCGCTATATTTGCCATGTCGTCAGCATGCCTGACGGCGCGGCGCGCGAGTCTCTGGACCGGGTGTACATCACTGTGCGGCCCTTTGAATTGATCGAAGAGCCCGGCGCCGACCCGGATCCAGTCAGGGGCGTTTATATCATTGGCCCGGTGGAGCCAAAGTCAGGTCCACAAGTTCTCTGGATCACTTACAGCGAGCGCTTCACCTTCAAGGCCTACGCTGATGACGCGGCCTTGCTTGCTGATTTGGGCGTCAATACAGAGCTTCAGGCCGACATACTGCAACGCATCGCGCCCTATACCCGCAGAGTTTATGACCATGGCGGCTTTGTCGAGCCGCATCTGGCGCGCTATGGGGACTCCTCGCTGAACTGGCTGTTGCTTAAGGCCTTACCGCCGACTCTGGCCAGAACCCCGATTGCCGGCAATCTCTTCAGGGTGATGTACAAGGACAACTACGAAGCGTTGCTAAAAATGGCTGCGGCGCAAACTGAAACCACGGCGCAGGCCGATTGGGAGGCGTTCAAGTATTTGATGTCGCTTGTTATCACCAGTGCACTGATGTTCCTGCCCGCCAGGCTCAATATTCCGTTAGTGGTCTGGCAGTCACTGGGCTGGTTGTCGCAAGGGGTCGAAGCCGCAAAAAAAGGCGATTGGGGAGAATCCGTGGCCGAGTTCGCAACCATGCTCTTGCTGTGTGCCAGTGGTTATGGCGTGTCACGCCCGTCATCGGCCAGCCATGCGCCAGTTGAACCAATAATCGAACCGGTTCGCCTGACAGCACAGCAACGCGCCGGGCTGGAACCCTTTCAGGTGCATGATGTGACGCTGCTGGATTTGCGCACAGAGCCGCAGACGCAGTTGTTCAGTCACCCGCAGACGAAGTTGCACTATGTGCATCTGGATGGCTGTCTGTTCCGGGTACAGGCCTGGCGTGATCGCTGGCGCATTGATATTGGCGAGGGGGGTGATGGACCGCTGATTAAACTCAATGCGCGCAAGCTCTGGGAGCTGGATCCCAATGAGCCGCTGCTGGGTGGCGGGCCGGTCATGTCGACCACGGCGGCGTTGGCTGACCGCATCACCCATGAGATCCAGGCGACGGGCATGGGTAGCATCCAGCGTCAGTTCCCGGATAAAGCCCTTGCAATTCGCGACGCCCACGCCCAAGCCGTCACTTATCTGGAGCGCTGCCAGAATGCCCTGCACACACTGAACGAACCTGGTGCCGACAATGCTGCGCATCGCGAGCTGATCAAGGATTTTTTTGATGTGCCCAGCCTTGAACCGCACCTGCTGGATCGGCTGAATCACACCATAGAACCGATGTTGACGCGGTTTCTGCACCCTGACTTGTCGCCACTGACCTCCCGCCACTATGTGGTATGCCGTTCGCGTTTCAACGACAAGGCGGTGGCCTGGACTCATCGCTGGGACACCGACAAACGCGTGTTCCTGAGTGAGCGTTTTTTCACCACGCTGTTCGACACGCCTCAAGCCTTAAGCCATCCGTACCTCAAACCCACCGACCCGCCGTTTGCCGTCAATGCGCATTACCGCGCGTCTTTTCTGCTGCACGAAGTCAGCCATGGGGTGCTAAACACCGAAGATATCAACTACCTGAACCCCGGTTTTCCTTACGACGATCTGTTGGATGACACCAGCGAGTTTGGCAATCAGCTCAAAGCGTTTAACCAAATTATTCAGGAGTGCCACTCACCCCACTTACAGCCTGAGTATCTGTTTAAGCAATTTGATGTCGAGAGGCACACCTGGGCGGATATTCCGAGCAATCCGGGCAAGGCCAAAGTCAAGGCGGTTACCGGGGTACAGACCTTGGCTGAAGCCCGGTCGATCTTTACCGACGACCCGGTCAAGCGGGTCGAGTTGATGCTGGCCAATGCTGACACGGTGGTGCTGTTGATCACTCGATTGGGGCGTGTGCAGCCGGTTGTGGCTGAGGAGAGCAAGTCGGTCTAGGCATTCCGTCCGGCAAGCTTTTCATGCGGTTGCCCAAAGCAGGCATAATGCGCGACCTGCAATAGCGCATTGCCTGCTCTGGACCGACACGTGCCCCTGCCATCTGAACTCTCAGCGACGTCTCCTGTACGCCCGACCGGGTGCCCGGGGTTGTTGCGCATCGTCCAGGCGATGGACGGCGGTATCTGCCGGGTCAAACTGGCGGGCGGCGTGATCACTGCGCAACAGGCGCGCGCCGTGGCCGACGTGGCGCAGCGCTATGCCAGTGGCGTGATTGAAGCCACCAATCGCAGCAACCTGCAAATTCGCGGGGTTGGCACTGAGCATGCCGCACTGGTTGAGCCATTGTTGGCGGCGGGGCTTGGGCCTGCCAATGCGGCCAGTGACGATGTGCGCAACCTGATGCTCAGCCCGACGGCCGGGATCGACCCGTATCAAACCATCGACACCTGGCCTTTGGCGCGACAGATTCTGGCCAGCCTTGAGAGCACCCCGCGTTTTGCCGAGTTGTCGGCCAAATTTGCCGTGCAACTGGATGGCGCAGAAGCCTTGGCGATGCTGGAGCATCACCATGATCTGTGGCTGTCGGCGTTCGTGTGCAACGGCCAAACGTTGCTGGGGTTTGGCCTGGCGGGCTGCCCGGCGCACGATGCGCCGCTTGGGGCGGTGCCGCTGGCGTACGGGCATGAGCTGGTGATGGCCGTGCTCACGCTGTTTCTGGACGTGGCGCGCGCTGAGCAGACACGCATGCGTCATCTGCTTAAAGACCTCTCGGCGGCTGATTTTGTTGAGCAACTCGCGTTGCGCATGCCGGTACCCATTGCCCCGCTAACCCACTGGCGGCGTGACCGGCCGGTGCTGCAAAGCCCGATCGGCACTTATCCACAGCGTGAGCGCGGGCGTGTCCATGTAGGCGCCGCGCTGGTGCTGGGGCGACTGGATGCCGCGATGCTCAACGGTCTCGCGCAACTGGCCAGCGAGTATGGCAATGGCACTTTGCACTTTACCCCTTGGCAAAGCGTGTTGCTGCCGGATGTGCGGGCCGAGGATGCGCCGTTACTCACGCAGGACTTGCACGCATTGGGCCTGCTCTGCGAAGCGCAAGCCCCGCTGGCGCACCTGATTGCCTGTACCGGCTCCAGTGCCTGTGCCAAGGGGCTGGCGGACACCAAAGCGGATGCACGGCACCTCGCGATGCTGTTGTCACAGCCGCAGACGATTCACCTGACGGGCTGCCAGCGCGCCTGTGCGGCGGCCCATGTGGCGCCGGTCACCTTGCTGGCCGTGGCGCCCGGTCATTACGACCTTTATTTACGCGCACCAGAGCACGCCGGTTTCGGTGTTCTGCGCGAACGCAATCTTACTATTGAAGCGGCGGGTGCTTGGCTTGAAGCCCGCCAACGGAGCAACACCGATGATTGATTACATCCGCGACGGTCAAGAGATCTATCGCAATTCGTTCGCCATTATTCGCGCCGAGGCCAACCTTGCGCACATCCCGGCGGACCTTGAAAAACTGGCCGTTCGGGTGATTCATGCATGCGGGATGGTCGATGCCGTCGAAGACCTGTGCTTCTCGCCGGGCGCCGGTAAAGCCGGGCGCGATGCGCTGGCCGCTGGCGCGCCGATTCTGTGTGATGCGCGCATGGTGCTGGAGGGGGTGACGCGCACGCGTTTGCCGGCCAATAACGCAGTGATTTGCACCCTCAAAGAAGACGGCGTTGCCGAGATGGCCCGCGAGGCGGGCAACACCCGTTCTGCTGTCGCTCTGGAACTGTGGCGCCCGTACCTGGAAGGCAGTGTGGTGGTGATTGGCAATGCGCCGACCGCGCTGTTTTACCTGCTGGAAATGATCGATGCCGGGGCGCCGAAACCTGCACTGATCCTTGGTTTTCCGGTGGGCTTTGTCGGTGCCGCCGAATCCAAGGCCATGCTCGCCGCCGACAGCCGTGGCATACCGTTCGTGGTGATGCAGGGCCGTCGTGGCGGTAGCGCGATGGCCGCTGCTGCCGTTAACGCCTTGGCAACGGAGATCGAATAATGGCGCAACCAGGACGTTTGATCGGTTTGGGCGTGGGCCCGGGCGATCCCGAGTTGATTACGGTGAAAGCCTTGCGCCTGCTGCGCGAGTCGCCGGTGGTGGCGTACTTTGTGGCCAAAGGCAAAAAAGGCAACGCGTTCGGCATCATTGAAGCCCACCTGCAAGCGGCACAAACGCAAATGCCGCTGGTGTACCCGGTGACCACCGAAGTGCTGCCCGAGCCGCTGTCATATGAGCAGATCATTAGCGACTTCTATGACCAGGCCGCTGAAGAGGTGGCCGAGCACCTGCAGGCTGGCCGTGACGTGGCGGTGATCTGCGAAGGCGATCCGTTTTTCTACGGCTCTTACATGTACCTGCATGATCGTCTGGCTGAGCGTTTTGAAGCCCAGGTAGTGCCGGGCGTGTGCTCGATGCTCGGTGGCGCGTCGGTGCTGGGCGTGCCATTGGTGTACCGCAACCAGAGTTTGTCGGTGTTGTCGGGCGTGCTGCCCCACGATGATCTCAAGCGTCGCCTGGCCGATGCCGATGCCGCAGTGATCATGAAGTTGGGTCGCAACTTTCATAAAGTGCGCGAAGTGCTGGCCGAACTGGGCCTGGCTGACCGCGCGCTGTACGTCGAGCGCGCGACCATGAGCAATCAGAAAATCGTCCCGCTCAATGACGTAGACCCGATGTCTTCGCCGTACTTCTCACTGATCATCGTGCCCGGTGAACGGTGGCAAGGATGAGTCGCCCAGCCCCGGCCATTGTGATTTTGGGCAATGGCAGCCTGGCCACAGCGCGACGCATCCAGCAGCTTTATCCACAGGCCGTGATTCATGGCTTGTTGGATCGCGTTGACGGTGCGGATCGTACTTACAGCGATTTTGGTGCCAATCTGCGTCAGTTATATCAGCAGGACACGCCGATTATTGCGCTCTGCGCGGCAGGCATCGTGATCCGCACCCTCGCGCCCTTGTTGCTGGAAAAAGGTGCCGAGCCGCCGGTGCTGGCGGTTGCCGAAGACGCCAGCGCGGTGGTGCCGCTGCTGGGCGGGCTGGGAGGCGTGAATGATCTGGCGCGTACTCTTGCGGCGGGTTTGGGGGTGGCGCCTGCCATCACCACCAGCGGTGAGCTGCGGTTTGGCACCTGCTTGCTGAACCCGCCCAGTGGCTATGCCTTGGGCGATCTGGAATTGGGCAAGCGCTTTGTTTCGGATTTGCTGGCTGGTGAGCCGGTGCGCATTGAAGGCGAGGCGCCTTGGCTGGCGCAGGCGCAATTGCCCGAAGACCAGCAAGCGCGTCTGGCGATTCACGTGGGCCATGCCGAGCGCGAGCCGTCGGCCAACGAACTGCTGATCTACCCGCGCAGCGTCCTGCTTAAAGTCACCCAGGAAGTGTCGGCGCAGGTTCTGCGCGACGCGTTGCATGAGGCGCAACTGGCCTGGCAATCGCTGGCCTGTGTGGTGGCCGATGACAGCCTTATGGCCAGTGCCGGGCTGCGTGAGGCGGCCAGCGAACTGGCGGTGCCACTGCGTTTTGTCAGCGCGGATGAGCCCGTTGTTGCAGCCGCCTGGCGTGAACTCGCCAATGGCGTAAGCGTGGGTGTGGCGGATACGCCTTTGGACCCGCAGCACATCGGGCGTGCACGCGGGCGTTTGGCCGTGATCGGCCTGGGCCCCGGTGCCGCCGAGTTGATGGTGCCCGCCGTGAAAGCTGAGCTGGTGCGGGCCAATGACGTGCTGGGGTATGAGACCTACGTGCGCATGGCCGGGCCGTTCCGGGCCGACCAAGTGCTGCACTGCACCGACAACCGTGAAGAAATGCAGCGTGCGCGTCACGCCTTTGAGTTGGCGGCGCAAGGTCGCTCAGTGGTGGTCGTGTCTTCGGGGGACCCAGGCGTGTTTGCCATGGCGGCTGCTGTGCTTGAGGCCCTGCATGAGTCTACTGACCCGCAATGGCACAACGTGGATCTGGAGATCTTGCCAGGCGTCTCGGCGTCGCTGGCCACAGCGGCTCAGGCGGGCGCGCCTTTGGGCCATGACTTTTGCGTGATGTCGCTGTCGGACAACCTCAAGCCCTGGAGCATCATCGAAAAACGCCTCGACCTGGCCTCCCAGGCGGACCTGGCTCTGGCGTTCTACAACCCGATCTCCCGTTCCCGGCCCTGGCAATTGGGCGTGGCGCTGGAAATCGTCGCGCGGCATCGTACGCCGCAAACGCCGGTGGTACTGGGTCGTGACATCGGTCGCCCCGGCCAGACGTTACGCGTCACCACCCTGGGGGAATTGACCCCGGAACAGGTCGATATGCGCACCATGGTCATTGTCGGGTCGTCTACCACGTGTACCTTTGCGCGAGCCGATGGCCGCGAGTGGGTATATACACCGCGTTGGTACGGCGACAAGCCTTGATCATGTGAATTAATTAAAGGGGGACCTGCCTGTGCCTTGGCAGCCGTTCGACCTTCTTTGGCCTCGTGACTTTTTGGTGGTTGTTTAAAAGATCGCGAGGCCATGCTTTGTCAGGTGCTCATGCTGTTTTTTTAAAGGTATGAGAGTGTCTGAATATTCCTCAGTGTTTGTTGGTTAAGTCGCAGATGATTGTTGATAACTCTTATGTTGACCTTGGATATTGTCAATAAATGCTAGGTATATACTTTGAAATGAATGGCGCGCTTTGCAGGAGTGAGTATTCAAGAGGTGTGGGCGGTATATTACTGAAAAAAAGGAATTATTTAAGTTAAATTATTTCCTGGATTTTCGTCTTTCGTTGATCAGATAGGCAGTGGACGCTTGAGGCCGGTGTGTCTAAGGTTTCAATTGTCTGCATCCGCAAGACAATAAATTTAACGGCCATGATGGCTGCAAGGATAAATGATATGGATATTAAAGATTTTAGTGATGAGGCCTGTGTTGATTTTATTAAAAGCTTGGAGATTCCGGTAGTTGAGCCAGCGATGTTTACTCGCTCTCTACGGCTGATGGCTCGCTCCGGTATGGATATTGATGGTTCTGCTAAGAATATTGATAGTAACGAGGACAGTGCTTTTGTAGCAGGTAACAGCGTCGTCTCGTTTGTTGGAGGTTTGGAGCCACAGCTAAAACAGGACGTAATGGATAGCGTGTTGTTTGCACAGTTGGCAGCAGATAAAAAATTCCCCAATAAAGACACGCATCGTGTTGAGCGATACAACCTGTACAACCAGATTCTATCGTATTGCGGTTGGACAACGACCAACGAGTCCATGCATAAAGTGACCGGTCTGAAGCAGAAATTTACAATGGACCAAGTTGCGCTGGAAATAATTGCAAGTGTCGTGGGTCCAAATAAAGCGGTGCTGGAGATTGTGGCCATGGTGTTTGGTGCTCTGGCCAAAAGCCCCAAGGCGCTTAGTCTGTTTGAAAATCAGGCAAAGGGTGTTGATGCGGGTAACTTTCAGATCCTGCCATGTATCGCAACGAGTGATGGTGAAGTGATTATGATAAAAACCTGTATGCAGTTCAGTTCGTCAAAACGCGTGACGAAAGTTCTTTTTTGGGAATGGAGTAGCAACGATGTGAGCTTGTACACTGCCGCCAGTAACACAACGCTTAATCGGCGCCAGTATGGAGCCGTTCGAAATACCATTATGGATAAGCTCGGCACTTCGGGAAAAAACTTTATCGAAAATATTGATATTGATATTTGACTCAGGCGCAGCAAGGAGTTTGTGACGATGGAAGAGTCTAATAAAGTCTATGTCAATGCCGGCATACTCACGATGTGCCTGCCCGGTACCGTGCTCACAGCGCAGCAGCAAGAAGACGTCATGAACTCGTTGTTATTTGCGGAGTTGAGTGCCCGTGTAAAGCACCCGCAAGCACAGCACAATACGGAACGTGAGCAGGCTGTTCAACGGATGCTGGATAACTTGTGCTGGATTCGTTTAAACCAACCTGGTGTTGTATCGAAAGCTTCACGGACCTTGACGGTGGTTGATGTTGTAACGGCTAAAAGCCTGAGCATGTTTCCCTCTCGAGTCAGTTCAGGTTTTATTGAGTTGTTGAAAAAACTCAAGTTTTTGCCGTCTCAAAAGGCGTTGGATGTTTGGTATGAAAAAACGGTTTCACCCGTTCATTCTGAGCATTCGGCCAGCACTGATTGCCCAGTACCTGATGTGTTTAATGTGTGCGTGAAGTTCGCTATTTTAGATGCAAAGGGTGTTCTTCATACCTTGATGTTGGCGTTTACCACACGCACAAAATTATTAAATAATTACCTTTCTCAGACGATCGCGATCGAAGAAAGTGCAGGGCTGCACGTCCAAGCCTACACCTATGAGCTAAATGCACAGTGCTTCTCTCGTTTGCGTGAGTCGGTCGCTGAAAAACTGAAGAGCAAAAAAAATAAGTATGTACTGCCTTGGGCTTGCTCTGCTGATGGCCATTGCCCTCCTGTCATCACTCAACAAGGTCTTTGATAGTGCTATGAACGCGAAAATGATTGGCAGCACGCTCACGTCTTTTGTCGGGGAAGTGTCCGAAGCCAGCAAGCAGGATATTCAAGACTGTTTGCTCTATGCGCAATTGTATGCCGACAGGAGAGGGGGGGCAGGGACTTGGGCGTGGCCGTCAAACTATCAATATGCTCTGCTTAGCCTTGGTTTTTCGCTTAAGGCCTACATTATTGAGCAGCCATTATTGATTTCGGATGCTCACCAAGTTCGCGATTACAAAGTGCAGGTGGCAGGTGTGGGTAGCTCTGAGCGCCTGGCCAATCTGCTGGGTGTGCTATTTGACACTCTTCACTTGGAACGTGATGCCTTAAGTTATTTAAGTGAGCCGCCCGTTACGTCACATGCCACCCACTATCAGTGTGCGCCGTGTGAGAGGACTCAGCAGGGTGAGTTAGTGGTTTTTGTATGTGCTCTGCAACTCAGTTGTACGCCTCATGGTAAGAACCCGGCACTGACCTTTGTACGTCTGAATTCAAAGGGTGGCAGTTTTCAATTTGATGCGGCTGTGTATGCAGCAATGAAAAATGAAGTTCAGGATGTTATTCGTGGTTTTACGAGTACGATGATCCAAAACGTGGAGCTGTAAAA
Source organism: Pseudomonas sp. PS01297 (assembly GCF_029959305.1). NCBI lineage: Bacteria > Pseudomonadati > Pseudomonadota > Gammaproteobacteria > Pseudomonadales > Pseudomonadaceae > Pseudomonas > Pseudomonas sp. PS01297. Next base: position 37,413 of record NZ_JASCPQ010000020.1, on the reverse strand, counting down.
ACACTGCCCATGGCTGTCAAGCATGGGCAGTGCCAATTTACTTAGGGCACCAAGTAGCCTTTTATCCCGGTAAAGATAATTTGCGCCGCCAGCGCACACACGAATAGCCCCATCAAACGGCTGATAATCTGCAAGCCCTGCTCGCCGACAATGCGTTCGATCCTGTTGGACAAATACAGCACCAACCCGACGGTGAGGCTGGCCATGACAATACTGGTGATCGCCATCAGCTTGTCATCCCAGTGAGGCTGGCTGACGCCCATCACCAGCAACGCACCAATGGTACCGGGGCCAACGGTGATCGGAATGGTCAGCGGCACAATGGTGACGTCTTGCTGAACATTGTCGCTTTGCACGGCAGACTTGCCTTGGGCCATGCCCAGCGCCGAGATGAACAACACACTGCCGGCGCCAATGCGGAAGGCATCGACAGTGATGCCAAAGACACTAAAAATCATGCGTCCGAACAGGTAGAGCAACACGCTGGAAATCACGGTTGCCAGCGCTACTTTCCATGCCAGGCGGCCACGCTCCTTGTTCGAGTAACCGCGTGTCAGGCTGATAAAACACGACAGTACGAAGAACGGGCTGTAGAGCACCAGCATCTTCAAGTACACACTGAACAAAACATGCAGCATGGTCTGAGCTCACATCGCAGGAAGTCGTCGAAAGTCTATCAGGGGTTTGACGGTCTGTCGGGCGGTGTTAGAAACACCCTGCAGCTACAACGACACACTCTGTAGGAGCGAGCTTGCCTCGCGATCTTTTGACTTTAAAAGATCGCAGCCTTCGTGCCTCGGCAGCGACTACAACTGCCCTACGACGGCTGCGCCTGAGACTGTCGCAGCTCGCGCTGCACCACCCAATACTCAACCAGTTCGCGCAGTTGCGACAGTTCGACAGGCTTGGCCATGTGGCCGTCCATGCCGGCCTGGCGTGCGCGCTCTTTGTGCTCAGTCAGAATATGCGCGGTCAAGGCAACGACCGGGGTGCGGACGCGCTGGTGGCTGACTTCCCAGGCGCGTAATTGCTCGGTGGCTGAGAAGCCGTCCAGTACCGGCATTTCGCAATCCATGAGCACCAGGTCGTAACGCTGCGCTTTCATGGCCTGCAGCGCTTCTTCGCCGTTGGAGGCGGTGTCCGGGTGCAAGTTGAGTTTGCTCAACATGCCACGAATCACCTTGGTCGAAATGTTGTTGTCTTCGGCCACCAGAATGCGGAAGTTACTGGGCACGCTAAGGGGCGCTGATGGCCCGCTGCCCAATGGCGGTGTGACGCCAAGGCCATTGTTGCGTTGGGTCAACTCGTCGGCCAAGGTGGTTTTCAGGGTATAGCCCGCCACCGGTTTGGCCAGGATGCGCTTGATGCCGCAGTTGCGCGCAATGATCTTGCTCGGCGCATTGCTGATGCCCGTGAGCATCACCAGCAAGATATCGTGGTTCAGGCTCGGGTCTTCTTTGATCTTGGCGGCTAGTTGCATGCCGGTCATGCCCGGCATGTTCTGGTCCAGCAAGACAATATCGAAGTAGTCGCGCAAGTGCGCCTTGGTGCGCAGCAAGGCCAGTGCCTCTTTGCCCGAGGCGGCGGCGCTGACATTCAAGCCCCACGCCGAACATTGCTGCACCAGTACTTTGCGGCAGGTGTCGTTGTCATCCACCACCAGCACGCGGGCGCCTTTGAGCGGGCTGTCCAGGTCCGAGGTGGGGTGCTCAAGCAACTGTGGGTCCAGCGGCAGGGTGAGCCAGAAATTGGTGCCCTTGGTTTGCCCGGTTTTGATACCGAACTCGCCGCCCATGAGGGTGATCAACTGACGGGCAATGACCAGCCCCAAATGGCCGCCCAGGCGGGTGGCGGCGAGGAAGTTTTTGCTGTGCAGTTCGGCGTGCAGCAGTGCCTCGCGCTCTTGCTCATCCATCGGCTGGCCCGAGTCTTGAACGGCGATGCGCAAGCGTGGGGCATCACTGCGTTCCTCTAGCGCAACCACGATGAGGATCTCGCCTTCGTCGGTTTTTTTCAGGGCGCTTTCCAGCAGGCTCAGCAGGGTTTGACGCAAACGCGTAGGATCGCCATTGATCACCCGAGGTACTTGCGGCTGGATAAAGCTGATGAGCTCGACGTTTTGCTGCTCGGCCTTGGTGCGGAAAATACTCAGGCAGTCATCGATCAATGCATTCAGGTCGAACTGCACGTCGTCCAGTTCGATCTGCCCGGACTCCAGCTTGGAGATGTCGAGGATTTCGTTGATCAGCGTGAGCAGTTCGTTCCCGGCGCTGTGGATAGTTTGTACGTAGTCACGTTGTTTGACGGACAACGGCGTGCCGAGCAGCAGCTCTGTCATGCCCAGCACGCCGTTCATTGGCGTACGGATCTCATGGCTGATCTTGGACAGGAACTCGGCCTTGGCATTGATCTCGGCGTTGCTGGCGGCGAGGTCGCAACTCAGGTTGAGCTGGTCTTCGGTGATGCTCCGCGTTCGTTCACTCAACGCGATACCCATCAGCAGGCCGCTGAGACACACCACCGCCATCAGGGCCAGTACCAGCTCTTGCGGGGCGATCAGGGTCAGCCCCAGCAGGGCGGGCAGGATCAGCAGGGTGCCAATGTTGAAAATGATCATCGCCACGACAAACAAACGCGCCGGGCGGTAGCCCTGCTGCAAGTGGTAACTGGCCACCAGCAGAATGCTCAGGCTGGTCAGGGCGACCAGCATGTAGGTGGTCAGGTTCAGCGGCAGGCTGTTGAAGAACAGCAGCAACAAACCGCACAGGCCTACGATCAGGATGTCGATCAGCAGCAGTTTATGCAGCGGGTGCGACCCACGGCTGGAGAAGAAGCTGTAGGTGAACATCAACCCGCACGGCGCGGTGAGTATCAGTGCCAGATAGGCGCCAGGGGTTTGCCAGCTGTGCCATTGCGGGAACCACGGGCTGAGCAGGTTTAAAAAGAGCGCCGAACTGGCCAGCAGCAAGGTCTCGCACAGTGCCAGCCACAGGCAACTGATGGTGCGTGTGAAGGCAAAGCGGATCAGGTTGTGCAACACCAGCATGGCGATGCCGCCCAGCAGTAGTCCGTACAGCAGGGTGGTGCCTTGGTCTGCTGCGAGGACAACGGCGGTACTGAGGGTAATGTGCGGGCGCAGTTGGTGTTCAGACTCCATGCGCAGGTAAACATCCAGAGGCTGATCGCTCTGGGGCAGCGGTAACAGGTAGTCGCTGCTGGACAGTGGTTTTTCGCTTTGTGGAAGGGTGTTGCCGGTGGTCACTTCGGTAATCAGTTTGTGATCATCGAGGACATACAAATCAAGGCGTGAGAGGTCGGGGGCGAACACCCGCAGGATCTGCTCATGCTGGTCGGGCTGTAAGCGGAACTTCAGCCACAGGGCTTCGCCGGGTTCGGCAGCCACCATGTTTTCAAGTTCGATGGAGGTGAACTGGCTGTTCAATCGTGCTGAGCGCACATCGCTCAGTTGCAGGTCGCCTTGCGGGTCGGACAGCATGGACCAGCTGCCACCTGATGCGGCATGAGCCGGCATCAGGCAGAGCAGGGTTGTCAGCAGGCTGACAGTTATTCCTATGGCGATCCTAAGCCAGCGCACGGTGAAATCCCTTCGTCGATTGTTGCAAGTCGGTCACTATGCGCGGCGCTGGAAGAGTTAGGCAAGGCTGATCCATCCCCGTCTATCCATATGGATAGACTTGTTACTGGGATTCACCGCGTTCGCGTGCAATGGCTCGGTAGCCAATGTCATGACGGTAGAAACAGCCGTCCCACTCGATGGCTTTGGCCAGGGCGTAGGCTTGCTTTTGCGCCGCCTCAACCGTGTCGCCCATTGCCGTTGCACACAGCACGCGACCACCTGAGGTGACCACTTCGCCTGCTGCATTCAGCGCGGTGCCCGCGTGGAATACTTTGCCTTCCAGTTTCGCTGCAGCGTCCAGTCCGTGGATTACAGCGCCTTTAGTGTAGTCTGCCGGATAACCACCTGCCGCCAGCACAATGCCCAAACTTGGACGTGGATCCCATTGTGCTTCAACTTTATCCAGCGCTTGGGCCAATGCGGCTTCAATCAGCAGCACCAGGCTCGATTGCAGACGCAGCATCACCGGTTGAGTCTCCGGGTCGCCGAAGCGGCAGTTGAACTCGATGACTTTCGGGTTGCCGGCTTTGTCGATCATCAGACCGGCATACAGGAAGCCGGTGTAGACGTTGCCTTCTTCAGCCATGCCGCGCACGGTCGGCCAGATCACCTGGTCCATCACGCGCTGGTGAACTTCAGCGGTGACCACTGGAGCAGGCGAGTAAGCGCCCATGCCGCCGGTGTTCGGGCCGGTGTCGCCGTCGCCGACGCGTTTGTGGTCCTGGCTGGTGGCCATAGGCAAGACGTTCTTGCCGTCGACCATCACGATGAAGCTGGCTTCTTCGCCGTCGAGGAACTCTTCGATCACCACACGCGAACCGGCTTCGCCGAAAGCGTTGCCAGCGAGCATGTCGCGCACGGCGTCTTCGGCTTCAGCCAAGGTCATGGCGACGATCACGCCTTTGCCCGCAGCCAGGCCGTCAGCCTTGATCACGATCGGCGCGCCAACCTTTTGCAGGTAAGCCAGCGCTGGCTCGATCTCGGTGAAGTTCTGGTAATCGGCGGTCGGGATCTTGTGGCGAGCCAGGAAGTCCTTGGTGAACGCTTTCGAGCCTTCCAGCTGAGCGGCGCCAGCGGTCGGGCCAAAGCAATCCAGGCCACGGGAGCGGAACAGATCAACCACACCGGCTACCAACGGGACCTCTGGACCAACGATGGTCAGGGCAACGTTCTTCTCGGCAAAATCAGCCAGTTGCTCAAGGGCCAGCACGTCGATAGCAACGTTTTCGCACTTGGCTTCAATGGCGGTGCCAGCGTTGCCGGGGGCAACGAATACTTTAGCGACACGCGGGTCCTGCGCTACTTTCCAGGCCAGTGCGTGTTCACGGCCACCGCTGCCAATGATCAAAACATTCATTTCAAAAACCTCAAAAATCTGTGGGAGGCGCTGCAAACCTCTGTAGGAGCTGACGAGTGCAACGAGGCTGCGATCTTTTCAAAACAGAATCAAAAGATCGCAGCCTGCGGCAGCTCCTACAGGGGGAGCGGTGTATCAGTGACGGAAATGGCGCATGCCGGTGAACACCATGGCAATGCCCGCTTCGTCAGCGGCGGCGATTACTTCGTTGTCGCGCATCGAGCCACCTGGCTGGATCACTGCAGTGATACCGGCTTTGGCAGCATTGTCGATGCCGTCACGGAACGGGAAGAATGCGTCCGATGCCATCACCGCACCTTGTACCTGCAAGCCTGCGTGCTCAGCCTTGATGGCGGCAATGCGGGCCGAGTTTACGCGGCTCATCTGGCCTGCGCCTACACCGATGGTCTGACGGCCTTTGGCGTAAACGATGGCGTTGGATTTAACGTACTTGGCCACTTTCCAGGCGAAGATCAGGTCGTTGATCTCTTGCTCGGTCGGTGCGCGCTTGGTCACCACTTTGAGGTCTTCGCTGCCGATCATCTGGATGTCACGGCTTTGCACCAGCAGGCCGCCGTTGACGCGTTTGAAGTCCCAGGCCGGTGCGCGCTCTGCGCTCCACTCGCCGCAGGCCAGCAGGCGCACGTTGGCTTTGGCGGCCACGATGGCGCGGGCTTCTTCGCTCACCGACGGGGCGATGATCACTTCAACGAATTGGCGCTCAACAATGGCTTTGGCCGTTTCGGCGTCCAGCTCACGGTTGAAGGCGATGATGCCGCCGAACGCCGACTCGGTGTCCGTCGCGTAAGCCAGTTCGTAGGCCTGACGGATGCCGCCTTCGTTGTCCGGGCTGACCGCCACGCCACACGGGTTGGCGTGCTTGACGATCACGCAAGCCGGTTTTACGAAGCTCTTCACGCACTCCAGCGCAGCGTCGGTGTCAGCTACGTTGTTGAACGACAGCTCTTTACCTTGCAGTTGGGTCGCGGTGGCGATGCCGACTTCGGCAGGCTTGGCCTCAACGTAGAACGCCGCGCTCTGGTGCGGGTTCTCGCCGTAGCGCATTTCTTGCGCCTTGATGAACTGGCTGTTGAACGTGCGCGGGAACTGGCTGCGGCCTTCGGTGCTGAGGGTTTCAGCCGCCTGGTTCACGGTGCCCATGTAGTTGGCGATCATGCCGTCGTAGGCGGCGGTGTGTTCGAACGCCTTCAGCATCAGGTCGAAACGCTGTGCGTAGGTCAGGCCGCCGGCCTTGAGGTTTTCAAGGACGCTGGCGTAGTCGCTGGCATTCACCACGATGGCCACGTCTTTGTGGTTTTTGGCGGCGGAGCGAACCATGGTCGGGCCGCCGATATCGATGTTTTCGATTGCGGTCGGCAGGTCGCAGCCTGGCTTGTTGATGGTGGCTTCGAACGGGTAGAGGTTAACGGCCACCAGGTCGATCGGCTTGATGCCGTGCTCGTTCATGATGTCGTCGTCAATGCCGCGACGACCGAGGATACCGCCGTGGATTTTCGGGTGCAGGGTCTTCACCCGACCGTCCATCATTTCCGCAAAACCTGTGTAGTCCGCCACTTCAACAGCGGCAACACCGTTGTCTTGCAGCAGCTTGAACGTACCACCGGTGGAGAGGATCTCGACGCCGAGGGCTTCCAGTTCACGGGCGAAATCAAGGATTCCGGTTTTATCGGAAACGCTGATTAGAGCGCGGCGGATCGGCAGGCGGGTAGTCTGGTCGGTCATCTCGATTTCCATCAAAAGCAAAGGAGTCAGCAAAAAAGGCGGCCTGTTTTATCAGGACGCCTTTCAGGTTTGATTGAATGCTTACAGCAGATCGTACTGTTTGAGCTTTTTGCGCAGGGTGCCGCGATTGAGTCCCAGCATCTCGGAGGCCTTGGTCTGGTTGCCCTTGACGTAGTTCATGACGCACTCGAGCAAAGGGGCTTCGACTTCGGAAAGCACCAGGTTGTACACGTCCGTGACTTCAGCGCCCTCCAGGTGGGCGAAATAATTGTGCAGCGCCTTTTCGACACTCCCGCGAAGGGTCTGACCTTCTTCGCTCGGCGTATTGAGGTGCTGTTTCAAATTGACGTTGTCGCTCACGGGCGTTGTTCCACTCACTAATGTCTCGGTCATCATCGTCATGCGGCCACCCATCCTTCGTCCCCTGTCCCCAGGCTCTTATGTCGTTCGGCGAAAAACGCCTGAACGTTGGCGCATTGTGCTTCCGTATCTTCCAAACGATTGAAGTGGGCGCGAAACTCCTTGGCGCCCGGCAAGGTTGCGAGATACCAACCGACATGCTTGCGGGCAATACGTACCCCCAATACCTCCCCATAGAAGGTGTGCAGTGCGGCCAGATGCTCTAGCAGAATACGTTCCACTTCGGCCATTTCCGGTGCCGGCAACAGCTGGCCGGTACGCAGAAAGTGGTCCACTTCGCGGAAAATCCAGGGCCGCCCTTGAGCCGCCCTGCCTATTAACAGTCCATCGGCACCGGTGGCGTGCAGCACATGCCGGGCTTTATGGGGTGAATCGATGTCGCCATTGGCAAACACCGGTATCGACACGGCCTGCTTGATCGCGGCAATGGTGTCGTACTCGGCCTCGCCGGTGTACAGGTCTGCACGGGTTCTGCCGTGCACGGCCAGCGCTTGAATCCCGGCCTGTTCGGCGATTTTTGCCACCGTGAGGCCGTTTTTGTTGTCGCGGTCCCAGCCGGTACGGATTTTCAGGGTGACCGGCACATCAACTGCGGCCACAACGGCCTGCAGGATCTCGTTCACCAATGCTTCGTCTTTCAGTAACGCGGACCCGGCGGCCTTGTTGCAGACCTTTTTTGCCGGGCAACCCATGTTGATGTCAATAATCTGTGCGCCCAGTTCCACATTGGCCCTGGCGGCGTCTGCCAGCATTTGCGCATCACCGCCGGCGATCTGCACCGAGCGGGGCTCGGGATCACCGTCGTGAATCATGCGCAGGCGCGATTTACGACTGTTCCAGAGACTCATGTCACTGGTCACCATTTCCGACACAACCAGGCCCGCGCCCATTCGTCGACAAAGCTGACGAAAGGGTTGGTCGGTGACACCCGCCATAGGGGCGAGAATCAAACCGTTTTGCAATGTGTATGGGCCGATGCGTACCGCCGACATAGGACTTCCCTGTTGTGGGGCCGGATCTGGGGAGTTCGAAAAAGGGTTGGCATGATACCCGCTCTCGATGACTGGATAAAGACGAAATTGGATGATTTTTGAACAATGGAGGCTGAAAGCCAGCTTTCAACCCGCTACAAGCGTCGAGCTACAAGCTGCAAGAAGAGGCAAATCTGCTTTTAGCTTCAAGCTTGCGGCTTGAAGCTTGCCGCTAAAAGCGCAGCGCGCTCACTCGGGCGAGTGAAAACTCAGGCTGTAATTCACCGCTTTCGGGCCCGGATCCAGGATGTCGAGGGCAATGTGGATAGGCGTTTGCGGCGGCATTTCGGCCTTGCCAGCCAAGTCGCCGCTCAGGTATTCGCCAGGTTTGAAGCGGCGGCTGGCGATCATTTTGCCGTTCAGGTCGGCAAAACGCAGCTCCAGCAGCGGGTAGGGCTGGGAAAACGGTGCGCGGTTGTAGAGGATGGCGTCTACCATCAGCGCACCGGCGAATTCAGGATGGCTGCGCACCACCAGATTGCTGCTTTTTATACGGTCTATATCGACCTTGGAAGGCACGCTGCAGCCGATTTGCGGGCACAGCTGCTGGAAGAGCGGCCGGTATTGGTCCTGACGAGCCAGTTCATCGAAGTGATACGCGATGTATTGCCCGGCCAGTGCAACGGCGGCCAGCAACACCAAGAGCGTCCAGAGCAGGCGCTTGCCCCACGGCGAGCGGCGTTTTTGCCAGTCCAGGTGCAACGGGTCGTCTACCAGGTCCAGCAGCACGTCTTCGCGCACACCGGGCTCACTGCGTGTGCGTTTGTCTTTGGTCGCCGAGGCAGGGGCCAGAGGCTCATCGTCCTCGTCATCATCCACCGCAGACAAATGCTCGCCGCGCAGCTCGGGCTCATCGTCGTCATCTTTGCTGAGCCTGAGCGGCGGCGTGTCGTCGGGCTCGTCGATGTCCAGCGACAGCGATGGCTCAGTGCGCCCGGTTTCAGCCGGTTCGATGTCGTCTTCGACGGCCTTGACCGCGAGTGCTGAGGTTTCGGCACGTTCTGCTGCGGATTCACTGAACAAGCTGCCAGACCATTGGCTTTCGTCGGCGTCGCTGGTGTCGCGGCGAGCGCTCAGTGCACTGGTTTTGGCTTTTTGCGACTGGCCGAAACTTTTGCTGGGCTGAATCTCCCGTTCTTCAAGCTTGGCCAGCTCTTCGTCCAGGTCCAGGTGCTCAAGGTCCAGCTCGGCCACTTCCCAGTGCGCCGGGCTGATGGCCTTGGGCGCAGCGGGCGGCTCAACGGCCACAGGTTCTGCAACAAGTGGCGCCACAGTTGTAGGCAACTGCTCTGTTTCGGTGCCTTTATTCAGCAGTTGCTGTGCGGCATTGAACACTTGCAGGCAGGAACCACAGCGCACCACGCCGCGGGCCATGCTCAATTGAGCATGGCTGACACGGAAGCTGGTTTGGCAATGTGGGCACTGTGTAACGAAGCTATCGCTCATGCGGCCATCCGGGTTAAGCAGGCTTGTATTCTAGCGTCGACGACCGCTGATGCGCACCCAGCCATCGCGGTTGGCGATAGGGTCCAGATCAAAGTCTTGAGCGTAGGCAGCGGCGACGTCTTCGCCTTGCTCGGCGAGGATACCGGACAGCGCCAGACGGCCACCGGGCTTGACCAGGCTGGACAGTTGTGGGGCCAGGGCAACCAGCGGGCCGGCCAGAATGTTGGCGACCAGCACATCGGCCTGCACCTGCGGCAGGTCTTCAGGCAGGTACAGCGGGAACAGCTCTGGCGCCACGTTGTTGCGCCCGGCGTTGTCGCGCGAAGCTTCCAGCGCCTGCACGTCGATGTCGGTACCAACGGCTTGCTTGGCGCCCAGCAACAGTGCAGCGATGGCCAAAATGCCCGAACCGCAGCCAAAGTCCAGCACGTCGCAGTCTTTGAGGTCCTGGCCGTCGAGCCATTCCAGGCACAGCGCGGTGGTCGGGTGAGTGCCGGTGCCAAACGCCAGGCCCGGATCCAGCAGCAAGTTCACGGCCTCAGGCTCAGGGGCAGCGTGCCAGCTTGGGACGATCCACAGGCGCTGACCAAAACGCATGGGTTCAAAATTGTCCATCCAGCTGCGTTCCCAGTCCTGGTCTTCGATGACTTCGGCGTGGTGTTCTGGCAATGGCGAGCCGGTCAGCAGCTCCAGATGGGACAGCACCAGCTCGGCTTCGGTACCGCCTTCGAACAGGGCCAGCAAATGGGTGTGCGACCACAGCGGCGTGGTGTTGAGTTCAGGTTCAAAGATCGGCTGATCTTCGGCATCCATAAACGTTACCGAAACGGCACCGACTTCGAGGAACGCGTCTTCGTAGGTTTCGGCTTGTTCTGGGCTGATGGCGAGGCGTACTTGCAGCCAAGGCATGGCGGGCACCTTTGAAAAATAGGAATGTGCAGCCGGAGGGGCTGCGAGAAACGCGCCAGTTTACGCGAGCGCAGGCCTCCCTGCTATGGCAGGCCATCTGTAGGGGCGTCCTAAGGTCATTCGCGCAGGTATTTGATATTGGGATGATGGCGTTTATGGAAGCGTCCTACATACCGTGAGCACCAATCTGGGCACTCTCTTCCTGATTACTGTGTGTGAGGTTCATTCATTCTATGACTGGGCCTCATGGTTCTCAGCCGTGCTCCTTTTAGGGGCTATGCAAAAGGAGAGGCTTATGGCCCGGGGCTATTTTATTGGTCTGGACGACAAAACGACCTGTGGTGGCAAGGTGCTGGAGTCAGACCCTGGCATTACGTGGAATGGCATTCAGCATGCCCTTGAAGGTCACTTGGTCAGCTGCGGGCAGGACGGTAAGGCCTACCCGATCTGTGGCGGTGTGGATGGTTTTATCAGCAATGGCCGGCGGGTGGCTGGCACGCTGGACAGCCGCAGCGGTTGCCCCTGCCAGGCCGAACTGATTGCCTCTGTGACCGTGCATTCTTATGTCAGCGATTCAGCCCCGGCATTTAAGGGCGGCTTGTTCGCCGCGCCGCAGCCCATGCCCGCCACCCTCAGCACAACGTGCGACGAGCGTTTTCAGTTGCTCAATCAACGTGGCTTGCCCTTGGGGCAACTGGGGTATGCCGTGCTGCAAAACGACCACTGTATGGGTTACGGCACACTCGATGCGCAAGGCCATACCTGCTCGTGCTCCAGCGATGGTCCTGAACAATTGGGTATCGCCATCAACGCCCCGTCACCGGTTATGGAGTAAGCAGCATGTCCTTGAATGATTTTCAGCGCACCAACGCTGCAGGGCCGGACGCCTTGTATCAACTACCGCAGGCCAACTCGCACACCTACAGCCCCACCGATACACCGGCCAAAAAAGTGGTCGTGCAGAGCCTTGCCCTGAGCCGCTTGCCGGGCGCCATGCGCTCGATGGGCTGGCACACGGCAGCGGCCTTGATGCAGCGCTGGTTTGACAGCCCTGCGTGGGCGATGCCGGAGGCGTGGAAAGAGCGTAAAACCCAGCCTGACCCTCTCACTCTGAAACCGGCGCAGTGCGATGAGAGCATTGTAAAAATGGAGTGGGCCATGGGGTATGAGCGCTGTCGCGAGGCTGTTGACGAGGCAGAGTCTATTCTTGCGACTCCAAATGCACTTAAAAGACTCCAAGCTCTGCTAAAGAACGCTGGTTGGGAAGGTGAAGGTGTTCAGGCGTTGGGATCGAGGTCAATGTCAGCCCTGCAAATGGATGCTTTTTCCCAAGTTAATTTCGTTAAATTTGGAACCGTATGGAATTCGCTCGACGACATGTACGGAGCCTTAGGTAATGCCGTTTTGAAAGTCGGAGTAGTCGGAGAGGCATTTACTGAGGTAAATCCAGTTACCAAACAAGTCCGTTATCTTTTTCATATAAAGCAGGTTGGTTTCTACATACGTGACCATTACGACTTCAATGGTCTGCAATATCTGGGTACTTGGACCGAAGATCGTGTGCTGACCAAGGCAGAGACTGCTTTTACCTTGAGCCTTCATGGTCAAGTTGTATTGCGTCTAAAGGAAGGTCCTTTTGCTGCAGTCACCAATGGTGATTTTCGCGACTATCGTGAAAAAACAGGTAAAGGCGGCGACTTCATAATTTATTCAGACGTACTCTGGAGAAAATCTGGGCAGGTCATTGATCTTGGGGGATGGGTGTGAAGCCAGCCTCACGACGGATAGCCTTTTTCATGGTTTTTCTCTGTATTGCCGGAGTGATATGGGAGGCTTCGCAGTGGTGGGAGAAAGGCTTGGCGGAGCGTTTGGGTGATCCTGAAATAAGCCCCGGCGGTTGTTATCGGGTTGAGAGTTTCAAACCTTTTTGGGTGCTACCCAATATTTTTCATAGGCGACCGGATCCAAACGAAGTCCACTCACCAGAGTGGTTTCCGTGGTGGGGATATCCAGGTTTTTTTCGCCTGTACGATCATCGCACTGAAGAATTGATCTCAGAAACCAAGGTTCATGACTGGGATTCGATCGTTGAGAAGGTGAGTTGGGGAGGTGGTTCAGGTCAAGTGAGGTCCGGCATGATTCGTATCGGGCCCAACCTCCCCGACTGCATAGGTGATATCCCCGGCAAAGTGAGGCGCGAACAATGAAGCCCAGCTCGCGACGCATCGCCTTTTTCGTAGCCTATATCACCATTGCGGGCGGGTTATGGACCGCTTCGAACTGGTGGGAAAGAGGATGGGCTACGCGACTGGCTACCGATAGCGTCAGCCCCGATGGCTGTTATCGAGTCCAGAGTTTCAAGCCCTATTGGGTTCTTCCAAATATCTTTCATCGTGAGCCTGACGTTAATGGCATTAATTCCCCTGCGTGGTTTCCATGGTGGGGTTATCCAGGTTTTTATCGTCTTTTCGATAATCGCAGTGGCGAGTTGATTTCAGAAACCAACATCTATGATCTGGAGTCGGCAGGAGGCGGGCTCAGTTGGGGCGAGGGTTCTGGTTATGTGATGGCCGGTTTGATCATCATCGCCTCCAACCTCCCTGATTGCACAGGCGATAACCCCGGCAAAACCAGGCGCGAACAATGAAGTCCAGCTCGCGACGCATCGCCTTTTTCGTAGCCTATATCACCATTGCGGGCGGGTTATGGGCTGCTTCGAACTGGTGGGAAAGAGGATGGGCAACCAAGGATAGTGAGTCGAGTATCAGCCCTAATGGCTGTTACCGAATTGATAGTTTCAAACCCTATTGGGTGCTCCCTGATTTTTTGCATCCCATGCCCCATCCATTCGGGGACCTGCCGCCAAAATGGTTTGTTTGGTGGGGGAATCCAGCTTTTTTGCGTCTTTATGATCATCGAAATGGCGATCTGATCTCAGAAACTGAAATCTATGATGCGGAGTCAGATGGCGGGCAACTGCACTGGGGGAATGGGTCAGGCAATGTGTGGATTGGGATGATCAGAATGGAGCTTAACCTTCCCGACTGCATAGGCGATATCCCCGGAAAAGTGAGGCGCGAATAATGAAGTCCAGCTCACGACGCATCGCCTTTTTCGTAGCCTATATCACCATTGCGGGCGGGTTATGGAGCGCTTCGAACTGGTGGGAAAGAGGATGGGCTACGCGACTGGCTACTGATAGCGTCAGCCCCGATGGCTGTTATCGAGTCCAGAGTTTCAAGCCCTATTGGGTTCTGCCAGATACCTTTCATAGGCGCTCAGACCCCAATGAAGATCAGCCAGCTGAGTGGTTTCCATGGTGGGGTTATCCAGGTTTTTATCGTCTTTTCGATAATCGCAGTGGCGAGTTGATTTCAGAAACCGACATCTATGATCTGGAGTCAGCGGGAGGCGGGCTTAGTTGGGGCCAGGGTTCTGGCTATGTGATGGCCGGTATGATCATCATCGCCTCCAACCTCCCTGATTGCACAGGCGATAACCCCGGCAAAACCAGGCGCAAGCCATGACAGCCATGACGCCACCCATCGCTTCTACCCGGCCTGAATCAATTTTGTAGCCGGGTACCCAAAAAACTGGCACCCCAGACACAACAAAGCCGCTCGAAAGCGGCTTTGTTGAGCAGAAAACAAACTTACTTGTTAGCCAGTTTGTGTTCCAGGTAGTGAATGTTGACGCCGCCTTCGCAGAAGCCTTCGTCATTCACCAGGTCGCGGTGCAGCGGGATGTTGGTTTTGATCCCGTCGACCACGATTTCGTCCAGCGCGTTACGCATGCGAGCCATGGCTTCGTCACGCGTCGCCCCCCAAGTGATCAGCTTGCCGATCAGGGAGTCGTAGTTGGCCGGAACCTTGTAGCCGCTGTACAGGTGCGAATCGACGCGAACGCCGTTGCCGCCCGGTGCGTGGAAGTGCTTGACCATGCCTGGGCTCGGCATGAACGTTGCCGGGTCTTCAGCGTTGATCCGGCATTCCAGCGAGTGACCGTGAATGTTCACGTCAGCCTGGGTGAAGGACAGCTTGTTGCCTGCCGCAATGCTCAACATCTCTTTAACGATGTCGATGCCGGTGACCATTTCGGACACCGGGTGCTCTACTTGCACACGAGTGTTCATCTCGATGAAGTAGAAGCGACCATTTTCGTACAGGAACTCGAAAGTACCCGCACCACGGTAGTTGATGTCAACGCATGCCTGAACGCAGCGTGCCAGCACTTCCTGGCGAGCCTTCTCGTCGATGCCCGGTGCTGGCGCTTCTTCCAGAACCTTCTGGTGACGACGTTGCAGCGAGCAATCGCGGTCGCCCAAGTGGATCGCGTTACCCTGGCCGTCGGAAATAACCTGGACTTCCACGTGACGTGGGTTGGTCAGGTATTTTTCCAGGTAGACCATCGGGTTGCTGAACCAGGCGCCGGCTTCTTCGCGGGTCTGCTTGGCGGCTTCGATCAGGTCTTCTTCACGGTGCACAACGCGCATGCCACGACCACCACCGCCGCCAGCGGCTTTGATGATCACCGGGTAGCCGACTTCACGGCCAATGCGCAGTGCGGTTTCAGGATCTTCCGGCAGCGGGCCGTCAGAGCCTGGAACAGTCGGTACGCCCGCCGCGATCATGGCGTGCTTGGCCGATACCTTGTCGCCCATCAGGCGAATGGTGTCAGCTTTCGGGCCGATGAAGGCAAAGCCGGATTTCTCGACTTGTTCGGCGAAATCGGCGTTTTCAGCCAAGAAGCCGTAGCCCGGGTGAATCGCCGTGGCGCCCGTCACTTCGGCTGCCGCGATGATCGCCGGGATGTGCAGATAAGACAGGTTGGCTGGTGCCGGACCAATGCAGACGGTTTCGTCTGCCAGACCCAGGTGCATCAGTTCCTTGTCGGCAGTGGAGTACACCGCGACGGTCTTGATGCCCAGTTCCTTGCACGCCCGCAGGATGCGCAAGGCGATCTCGCCGCGGTTGGCGATCAGGACTTTTTCCAGCTTCTGAGGCTTCAACATCGTTGGCTCCCCGTGGTTCAAACGATGGTGAACAGCGGTTGGTCGAACTCAACCGGCTGACCGTTTTCTACCAGGATGGATTCAATGACACCGGCTTTTTCAGCGGTGATGTGGTTCATCATTTTCATCGCTTCAACGATGCAAATGGTGTCGCCAACTTTAACGCTCTGGCCCACTTCTACGAAGGCTGGCGACGTTGGCGCTGGTGTGCGGTAGAAAGTGCCGACCATTGGCGACTTGACCACAAAACCGTTCAGTTTTGGAGCAGCAGGTGCTTCAGTCACGGTGGCAACCGGCGCAACAGCCACTGGCGCAGCAGCCGGAGCTTGTTGCATTGGTGCTGGTGCGTAGAACTGTTGAGCTGGGGTCTTGCTGTGGCGGCTGATGCGTACCGACTCTTCGCCTTCTTTAATTTCCAGCTCGTCGATGCCGGACTCTTCCAGCAGTTCGATCAGTTTCTTGACTTTACGGATATCCATGAATCGTCAACTCCCAATGGGTGGGTCAGGGGCGTTTAGCTTGTAGTTCAAGCTGTTCCAGGGCGGCCTCCAAGGCCAGTCGATAACCGCTGGCGCCAAGGCCGCAGATCACACCTACCGCAACGTCGGAGAAGTAGGAGTGATGGCGGAAAGGTTCGCGTTTGTGCACGTTAGACAAATGCACTTCGATGAATGGGATGCTCACCGCCAGCAGCGCGTCACGTAATGCCACGCTGGTGTGGGTAAAAGCAGCCGGATTGATCAAAATGAAATCCACCCCTTCATCGCGGGCCGCATGAATACGGTCGATCAATTCATACTCGGCATTACTTTGCAGGTAGAGCAAATGGTGACCGGCGTCGCGGGCCCGCTGCTCCAGATCCTGATTGATTTGCGCCAGGGTAGTCGCGCCGTAAACGCCCGGTTCGCGGGTGCCTAGCAGGTTCAGGTTGGGGCCGTGCAGAACCAGAAAAGTCGCCATCTGCTGTTCCTTGTAATGTGTGCGCAGTGATCAGTGCCGGGCGACTATGCCGAAAAGCTGAATCAGTGTCCAGTTGTGTACAAAAGCCAGCACGATGACCGATGTTCGCGAAAAGTTTGTGACCAAGGCTCTAGATCTGGTCATTCGCGTTCGCGACACGTTCGGCGAAGTCCGCTGCATTGATCTCGCCAATGACCCGTTGGTCACTTTTTTCCTGGCCATTTTTGCCGAAGAACATCAGCGCCGGAGGGCCGAACAATTGGTAGTGATCGAGCAGGGCACGCTGCTCGGCATTGCTGGCGGTCATGTCGAAGCGCACCAGCCGGTAACCCTTGAGCAGGTCCAGCACGCGCGGGTTGTTCAGCACTTCATGCTCAAGCACTTTGCAACTGATGCACCAGTCGGCATACCAGTCCAGCAACAGCGGCTGGCCAGCCGCCTTGGCCTCAGCCTGCACGCTGTCGAGCTGGGCTTTGGTGCTGATGGTTTGCCAGTCACCTGCGGCTTGCGGTGCGCCGGTGATGCTGGCGTGGCTCGCGGTTGCAGGGCCCAGAGGGTTGAACGGATCACTGTGACCGCTTAATGCGCCGAACCAACAGGCCAGGGCATACACCAGCAGAAACAGCCCGAGCAGTTGCGCCAAACGTTGGCGCGGGGCTTTGTAGATGAACTCGAGGGTGCCGAGAAACAGACTCACACCGGCCGCCAGTACACCGATCAACAGTAACGTCAGCGGGCCAGGCAGTACCCGGCTAAGCAAGCCGATCGCCAGACCCAGCAGCAGCACGCCGATGGCGTTTTTCACTGTGACCAGCCACGGCCCGCTTTTCGGCAGCCAGGCCGCGCCGCCAGTGGCCACCAACAACAGGGGGGCGCCCATGCCCAGGCCGAGGGCGAACAGCTTCAAGCCGCCGCCCAGCGCATCGCCGCTGGCGCTGATATACAGCAAGGCCCCGGCCAGCGGGGCCGAAACGCACGGCGACACCAGCAGGCTGGAGACCACGCCCAGCACCGCAGCGCCCACAGCGAACCGCCCTGGGTGCGATTGGCGAGGCGGTCCAGGCGGTTGCTGAGGGCCTGCGGCAACTTGAGTTCGAACACCCCAAACATCGCCAGGGCAAAAACCCCGAAGAACAGCGCAAAGGGCACCAGTACCCACACCGATTGCAGGCGGGCCTGCAAATTCAGTTGTGCGCCGAACATCCCCATCAAAGCGCCCAACAGCGCAAAACAGGCCGCCATCGGCAGCACGTAGGCCAGCGACAAACTAAAGCCACGCAGCCCGCCAACCTGGCCGCGTAACACCACGCCCGACAAAATCGGCAGCATGGGCAGCACGCAAGGGGTAAAGGTCAGGCCCAACCCGGCGAGGAAAAACAGCGCCAGATCGCGCCAGTTCCACGACGTTGCGGGCGCATTCGTGCTCTCAGTCGCCACTGGCCCCGGTGTGCCCTCAATGTTCAGGCGTTCGGTTTCAGGCGGGTAGCACAACCCCTTGTCGGCGCAGCCCTGGTAGCTGACCACCAGGGTAAATGGGCGTTGATCGTTGGGCGGGCGCGGGATATCGACGTCGAGAATGCCGTGATAGACCTCCACGTCGCCAAAGTACTCATCGTGTTTTTGCTCGCCTGCGGGCAATTGCGGTGTGCCCAGTGCGATGTCAGCCGGTTCGGTCTTGAAGGCAAAGCGATGGCGGTAGAGGTAATACCCTTCGATCGGCACAAAGCGCAGTTTGATCGTCTCGGGGCTACTGTCGATCAGGTTCAGCTTGAAGGCTTCGCGCACCGGCAAAAAATCGGCACTGTTATTGATCGCCCCCAAGGTGGCGCTGGGGCGCGAGTCCAGCAGGCCCGTGGCCATGACTGGCAGGCTAAACAGCAGGCAAAGAACAAAGAGCAGGCGGCGCATAAGAATCTCGCTGATAAAACGAGCGGGCATGATAACGGAGTGGGCTGGTGAATCGTGAAGGTGGGGACTTTTTGATCATCAGG
The DNA here is from genome assembly GCF_029959305.1 of Pseudomonas sp. PS01297. Taxonomy (NCBI): domain Bacteria; kingdom Pseudomonadati; phylum Pseudomonadota; class Gammaproteobacteria; order Pseudomonadales; family Pseudomonadaceae; genus Pseudomonas; species Pseudomonas sp. PS01297. The sequence goes on along the minus strand of NZ_JASCPQ010000020.1, from coordinate 18,908 downwards.
ATCAAAAGATCGCGAGGCAAGCTCGCTCCTACAGGGGGCGGGGGTGGGGTTTGGCCGGGAGGTCTTTGATGATGAATTTCAAGTCAACGTCATTGCGTTTATAGACCCATGAAAGACGTCGGTCAGTGCCTTTTTCACAGGCTTTATCCATGACGCCAACCAGGATGATGGTAATGCTGATGCCTTCATCCATCGGTATTTCACATTTCACTTGTTCGTATTTCAACGGCCCCACCGGTTGATAGGTAAAGTCGCTGGTACTTTTAAAAGCATGTTTTTTTAAATCACCCAATTCCGCGCTAGAAGTAGCCGGCAGTGAAATAAAGCGCAGTACAGCGCTCAAGGCTTCAGCCTCAGGCAACTCGTACGAGGTGGCCGCAAGCGGCAGAATCAGGCATGGCCGCACGTTCTGGCGGTCCGGCGCGCAGGGATAGCCGGCGGGGTAGTCAATAATGACGGCTATATAACGCGACTGGTTTTCAATGTGCAGCGTTGCGCTTTCACTGAGCGGCAAATACAGAGCAAACACTAGAAGAATGGTTTGTCTCATGGCGCACCTGTTGATGTCGTACAGGAAATAGCCTGTTAAAGCGCTGCCTAATACACCATCAATTTAATATCACTCCTGACAGCAATAGATACTGTCAGAAGTAACAGGTACACCGTCTTCAGGGCTGATTCATACCCGAAAGGCTTGTACTGCGGTATTAAGTTCGCCTCCAAGTTGCAACAGTTGCTGGCTTTGATTACGGGCAATACCGATGCGTTGCAAGTTGTCGTCGCCCAATAAATGAATGCGCTCACTGTGATCGCGGATCTCACTCACAGCGCCGCTTTGTTGCGCAGTGACGTCGGCGATACGCACCGCCGTGTCGGAAATGGTGGTAATGGCGCCGACAATTTCATCCAGCGCGCCATCGGCGTCCTGGGCCTGTTGTGCGGTGGCTTTGGCATGCTCTACTTGCGCGCGCATGCCTTCAACCGATTGGCGTGCGGCCAGTTGCAGCCCGGCAATCAGGTTCTGGATTTCGTTGGTCGCGCCTGCGGTGCGTTGTGCCAGGGAGCGGACTTCTTCGGCGACCACGGCAAAGCCTCGGCCCATCTCGCCCGCACGGGCGGCTTCAATGGCGGCGTTGAGTGCCAGCAGGTTGGTCTGGTCAGCGATGGAGCGAATCACTGTAAGAACGCCGCCAATGGTGGCTGACTCTTCGGCCAGGCGCTCGACCGTCTGCGCGTTGCCTTGCACTTCGCCCACCAGCGCATGAAGCCCGGTGAGGCTTTGTCCGATCACCAACTGCCCTTGCGCCACGGCGGCGCCCGCACTGCGGCTGGCGTCGGCGGCCTGGCTGGCATCGCCGGCCACTTGGGAAATGGTCGCCTCCAGCTCACCCAGGGCGTCGCGAATTTGCGCGGTGTCACCGGCCTGACGCTCGGCACCGCCGTGCAAATCGGTGCTCAGTTGCGCCAAGGTCTGGCTACTGCCCGCGACTTGCTCTGCGTTCAGGCGGATGGTGCCCACCAGGTTCACCAGATAAGCCCGCAGGCGATTCAGTGAAGCCTCGATGTCATGCAGTTCGCGGTTGGTTTTGCCCAATTGAATGTCGCGGCTGAAGTCGCCTTCGGCCCAGGTCGAGAGCATTGGCGCCAGATAGGTCAGCACCCGTGCCAGCTTGCGTTGCAGGGTGTCGATCAACAGCGCAATCAGCAGGATCAGGCCAATCATCAGGCCTTGCATGAGCCGCACTTCGTCTTGAATCTGCCCGTGCTGGGCGCGGACCACCGGCTCCAGTTCGGCGATGGCGTGTTGCACGGCGTCGAGTTTGCGGTGCGTGGTGGTGCTCAACTGGGTGCGTTGTTCGATCTGCGTCTGGGTGCGTTTAAGCTCGGCCGGGTAGCGGCTCAGGAGGTTGTTCAGCTCACGCTTGAGGTTGACCCCGGCATCTTCGGTCTGAGTGCTCTGGTTGGCTTCGAGGCCCATCATTGCGGCGAAATCGTCATTGCCCGAAGTGCTTTTGCTGCTCACGCCAAGCAGGGGCAAGGCGTCGATTTGCTGCGCCTGGGCCTGGATGCTGGCCAGTTCGCGTTCTACATCACCGGCCAACTCACTGCGCCCGCTGCTGACCAGTTTGTCGCGGTTCAACGACAGCTTGGCCAAGTGCAGCGCGGCGGTCATCAGCGGCGGTAAATAGTGCGGCGCTTCTGGGGTATTGGCTTCGCTGGCGTATTGGCTGAGTTGTTCGAGGTTGGCGGCCAGTTCGCGCTCGGCTTGCAGCAACAAGGCTTGTGGGTCGCCGGCCAGTTTGCCCGCTGCCAGCAGCTCGGTATTACTGAAGCTATTCAGGTTCTCAAGGCTGGGGCGCACGGTCTCGGCCAGCGCCGGTGGCAGCGGGGCAAGCTGACTTTGGAGTGTCTCCAGGGCGCTGTTGGCTTTGCTCAAACGCACCGCATCGCCACTGGCCAAGTAGTCTTCGATGTTGCGGGCGACCTGGTTTTGAAAATGCTGCGACAGGCTCAAATAGCGCTCCATCAACAGGTACGGGCGCTCCAGCGCCTGTTGCGACCACCATAAAGTAGCGCCCAGCGCGAAGCACACGGCGACCAGCAACAGGGTGTTGAGGTTGGTTAGCAGCTTCAGACGCATAAAAGATTCTGCCTACTACGCAGTGAGAAGCGGCTGAAGTTATTGCATTTAAGTTACAGCGATATGACGAGCCGGCCTGGCTCGGCACAAATAGTGGCGATTAGCCTTTATCGGGTGAAGCGTTGCACCTGATTGCGCCCATTGTTCTTTGCGAAGTACAGCGCCTCATCGGCCTGTGACGCCATTTTCAGGCTGTCAGACTCGCCGTGCAGTTGCACCACGCCTGCGCTGAATGAGCACCACAGATCGTTGGGCTGCGCCGGGTAATGGATTTCGCAGAAGCGCTGGCGAATCAGGTTGAGCACGTTGTAGGCCGACTCTTGATCGGTGTCGGGCATGACAATCGCAAACTCTTCACCGCCATAGCGGCCAATAAAGTCGGTCTTGCGCAGGCGCTGCTTGAGGTACAGCGCGAGGCTCTTGATCACGCGGTCGCCCATGGGGTGGCCGTAGCAGTCGTTGACCCGTTTGAAGTGGTCAAGGTCGAGCATCGCAAAGCTCAAGGGGCGATTTTCACGGCGGGCGCGGAAGGTGCAGTCTTCGAGCAGTTGCAGGATGTGCGTGTGGTTAAACAGGCCGGTCAGGCTGTCGCGAACCATGCGCGCTTTTAAATGCCGGGCCCGGGCGGCGCGGTTGCGCACGGTGGTGATAAGGTGGCGTGGCTGGATGGGCTTGGTCAAAAAATCATCACCGCCCTCGCTCATCGCATCGAGCTGTTTGTCCATGTCGTCTTCGGCCGACAGGTAAATGATCGGCACGCTGACGTAGCGATCATTGTGGCGAATGACTTTGGCCAGCTCGGTGCCGGTGCAGGTCGGCATGTACATGTCGAGGATGATCAGGTCGGGCTGAAAGTCCGCCAGCTCGGCCATGGTTTGAATCGGCTCGGTCAGCGTGCGGGTGATGATCCCGGCGCTGTTGAGCAGGCGTTCGGTGTGCAACGCCTGCGCCCGCGAGTCGTCGATGATCAGCACTTTATACGGTTCGTACTGCGCCACGCAGGTCAGCACCTCGATCTTCTCCATCAGGCTGGAGACTTCGAGGGTGCCGGTCAAAAACGCTTGCCCACCGGCGCGCACGGCGGCCAGGCGGGTGGGGGTGTCGGTTTCATGCTGGCTGAAAAATAACAGCGGCAGCTTTTGTTCAAGCCCGACCTGGACCTCTTCGGCCAGCGCCAGGCCCTGGTTGGGGCCCGCGAAATCCACCTCCATTACAATGGCTGCCGGGTGGCGCTCAACCATGGCCTGACGAAAGGCGCCGGGGCTGTCAAAGGCCATGGCACTGAGTTCAAAAAACTCAAGTTGCGTGCTCAGGCGCTGAGCGCGTTCATGGTCTTGCAGGAGGATGTAGATCGGTTTGCGCAGCGGCGGCAGGGCGGTGTGCCCGAGTTGATCGCCGTGGCGCAGGCCGGTGCGCGACAAGCGTTGCATCAGCCGGTTGAGTTCGGTGATCAGCGGGCTGCTCAGTCGGCCGCGATTGTCGGCCACCTGTTGCAGCACCGCGTCGGTGGCCTGTGACAGTTCGCGGTGCTCGGGCTGGTCGAAGCGCTCGGCAAAGCGCAACAGGCGCAGGTTGGCTTCGCTGAACTCAGCGAGGCCTGCGGGTGACCATTCCTGAGTCTGCATGCGCTGCCAAATTTCAAGAATCTGACGGGCCTGGTGCGTAACGCGCTGGGCGAAGTGGTGCTTCAGGCGTTCGTGGCTGAGGTCTTCTTGCTCGGTCATATCCTGGCTGCTGGGTAAGGGGCATGCTGGGGTCGAGTAATGGCTCTATGCTAGCACCTAGTGTTGGCTTGAACCGGTCTTACCTTGAAATTAACTCGCCCACACCGATATTAGCCATTGGCCGCCCTTGCGTAGGCGTGGCTGCACGCATGTTTTATAGTGCCGGGCCGATCTGGCCTTGCGGTTTCGGCACTTAGCCTAGCCGTGATTAAAAATCGTGCAACAAGGCACGATGAGGTAGGGTTGTGGTCGAACTGTTGAATCAAGCATCTGAAAGGACATAGCCATGCTGGACTGGAAAAAACGAGAGGGCGACAGCGCCCGCGAGTCGGTCAAGGATACCCAAGCAAAGCCGCGTGGCTATTTCAAAAGTATTCTGCTGAGCCGCTCGATTGCCATGCTGGTCGGCATTTATGTGGTGGTGTGTCTGGGCCTCGGCTGGTACTGGAGCCGCGAACCTGACCTGTTCCCGGTGCAGCAAAATGCACAGCTGGCGGCTGAAAAAAGCGGCCAGAAAATGGTTCCGGGCTTCACCACCGTAGAAACCCTGAAAACCGTGGCCGGGACCTTGCTCAATAAGCCAGGCGGCTACTTGTCCAACGACCGCTTCCCGCCGGGTGTCTTGCTGGACAACATTCCGAGCTGGGAATACGGCGTGCTGGTGCAGGTGCGTGACCTGACCCGTGCCCTGCGTAAAGACTTCGCCCGTTCGCAATCACAGTCTGCCGAAGACGCCGATCTGGCCAAGGCCGAGCCTCGTTTCAACTTCGACAACAAGAGCTGGATGCTGCCTTCCAGTGAGTCGGAGTACCAGGAAGGCATCAACTCCCTGAGCCGTTATCAGGCGCGCTTGTCTGACCCGGATCAGAAAAACGCCTTGTTCTATGCCCGTGCCGACAACCTCAACAACTGGTTGGGTGATGTGGGAACGCGTCTGGGTTCGTTGTCGCAGCGCCTGTCGGCCAGTGTTGGTCGGGTCAAACTGAACACCACGCTGAAAACCGAAAGCCTGCTGCCGGGCCAGGTGCCTGTGGTGGACGAAGAAATCGTTGAAACCCCATGGCTGCAAATCGACAACGTGTTCTACGAAGCCCGTGGTCAGGCCTGGGCCTTGTCCCACCTGCTGCGCGCCATCGAAGTTGATTTCGCCGATGTACTGGCTAAAAAGAACGCCACGGTCAGCGTGCGCCAGATCATTCGTGAGCTGGAGGCCGCTCAAGAGCCGGTCTGGAGCCCGATGATTCTCAATGGCAGCGGCTTCGGTATTCTGGCTAACCACTCGCTGGTCATGGCCAACTACATCTCGCGGGCGAACGCGGCGGTCATGGACCTTCGTCAATTGCTGTCGCAGGGCTAAGGGATGGTCATCTCCACTTTAGAGGCCGCGCACCGTGCGGCCTCTGATGTCGAACAGGTGGTCTGGGTGGACCGCGACGACCGCGTGCTGGGCGCTTTGCCCCGGCATGAATTGCGCGAGCGCAACCTCATTGGGCGTGGCACGTTCATCCTGTTGTTCAATTCGGCCGGCGAGCTGTGTGTGCATCAACGCACCCTCAGCAAGGCGCTGTATCCGGGGTTTTGGGATGTGGCGGCGGGCGGTATGGTCGGCGCGAACGAGACTTACGAAGAATCTGCCGCCCGTGAATTGGCCGAAGAACTGGGCGTGAGCGGCATTGAGCTGACGGCCCACGAACGCTTCTACTTTGAGGCCCCGCAAAACCACCTGTGGTGCGGGGTGTTTTCCGGGGTCTGGGATGGCCCTTTGCAAGTGCAGCCCGAAGAAGTCCAGCAAGCGCTGTTCATGCCTGTGGCCGAGGCTTTGCGCCTCAGCAAGCAGCAGCCTTTTTGCCCGGATTCGCTGGATGCGCTAAGGCGTTATCTGGCGCAACCGTCTTCTTTGTAGGAACTGCCGCAGGCTGCGATCTTTTGATCCTCAACATCAAAAGATCGCAACCTGCGGCAGCTCCTACGGGTTATGCATTACTTGTTTAAAAATTGCGCCAATTGGCTATTGGGCCTCAGCGATTTTGTCGTTACACTGCGCGACCTTTTCAGGCTCAGGTGCTTTTGCCCTTGAGTTGCGCTGCCCCTGCCAGAGTGGGGCTTCGCGGTCGGTACACCTTGGCGCAAGCGCGTCATGCACCGGCCAATTTTTTGTCCTCCATATGAGGATTGCCGGTGGCCAAAAAAGCCGCATCCTTCGCCGCCCTAGGTGGCCTGGTATTTTCCACCGACGCAGGTCGTCACTGTCCAGACTGTCGTCAGCCAGTAGACGCCTGTACCTGCAAACAAACCCTGATCCCTGCCGGTGATGGCATTGCCCGCGTGCGCCGCGAAAGCAAAGGCCGCGGCGGCAAGACGGTGACGACCATCACGGGCGTACCGTTAGCCGAAGACGCACTTAAGGAGCTGGCCACCACGTTGAAAAAACGCTGTGGCACAGGCGGTGCGTTAAAAGACGGCATCATCGAGATCCAGGGCGACCACGTTGAGCTGTTGCTGGCCGAACTGCTCAAGCACGGTTTCAAAGCCAAGAAGTCCGGCGGCTAGCAGCCTCTGTCAAAACCACCGCGTCGTTGTCTTGCTGCCTGAATCAGGCTCGGCAAGGGCGGCTGCCATGGTTTTCACAGAGCCTGTTATTGCGGGTTTCTAAACTCGGCGCTGTTGTCAGGGTCTACCCTGAGCAGACTAATCGTCATTTTTACTCATTAGACTGCGCCGACCTGGTCACAGGTTTGGCTACTTGACTTATATATAGGGGACTTCGATGTCCGTACGACGCACACGCAAAGACGATGGCAGCCAATGGACAGTTGCGGACAGCCGCAGTGTTTACGGGATTCGCCATTGGGGGGCCGGGTATTTCGCGATCAATGAAGCCGGTCGCGTAGAAGTCCGTCCGAACGGCCCGAACAGCTCGCCCATCGATCTGTACGAGCAAGTCGACGAACTGCGCCAAAGTGGCTTGTCCTTGCCATTGCTGGTGCGTTTTCCAGATATTTTGCAGGACCGTGTACGCCAGTTGACCGGTGCTTTTGATGCCAACATCGAGCGCCTGGAATACCAGAGCCAGTACACCGCGTTGTACCCGATCAAGGTGAACCAGCAAGAAGCTGTGATCGAGAACATCATCGCCACCCAAAACGTTTCGATTGGCCTTGAAGCCGGCTCCAAGCCAGAGCTGCTGGCCGTGCTGGCGCTGGCCCCGAAAGGCGGCACCATCGTCTGCAACGGTTACAAGGATCGTGAGTTCATTCGCCTGGCCTTGATGGGCCAGAAGCTCGGCCACAACGTGTTCATCGTGATCGAGAAAGAGTCCGAAGTGGACTTGGTGATCGAAGAGGCGGCCTCGCTCAAGGTCAAGCCACAAGTCGGCTTGCGCGTGCGCCTGTCGTCGCTGGCGTCGAGCAAATGGGCTGACACCGGCGGTGAAAAATCCAAATTCGGCTTGTCGGCGGCGCAGTTGCTGTCGGTGGTTGAGCGGTTCCGTAGCGCCGGTCTGGACCAAGGCATTCGCCTGCTGCACTTCCACATGGGTTCGCAAATCGCCAACCTGGCCGACTACCAGCACGGCTTTAAAGAAGCGATTCGTTACTACGGCGAGCTGCGCAACCTCGGCCTGCCGGTTGACCACATTGACGTGGGCGGCGGTCTGGGCGTGGACTACGACGGCACGCACTCGCGTAACGCAAGCTCCATCAACTACGACATGGACGACTACGCCGGTGTTGTAGTCGGCATGCTCAAAGAGTTCTGCGACGCACAAGGCCTGCCGCACCCGCACATCTTCTCTGAAAGCGGCCGCTCGCTGACGGCGCACCACGCCATGCTGGTGGTGCAAGTGACCGACGTTGAGAAGCACAACGACGACGTGCCAGAGATCGAAAACAAAGAAAGCCTGCCCGAGACCGTGCAGTGGCTGGTGGACCTGCTGGGCCCGACCGACATTGAAATGGTCACCGAAACCTACTGGCGCGCCACGCACTACATGAGCGACGTGGCCACCCAGTACGCGGACGGCAAAATCACCCTGTCGGAAAAAGCCCTGGCCGAGCAGTGCTACTTTGCTGTGTGCCGTCGCCTGCACAACTCGTTGAAAGCGCGTCAGCGTTCGCACCGCCAAGTGCTCGACGAGCTCAACGACAAGCTGGCCGACAAGTACATCTGCAACTTCTCGGTATTCCAGAGCCTGCCGGACACCTGGGCGATTGGCCAGGTCCTGCCGATTCTGCCGCTGCATCGCCTGGACGAAGAACCGCTGCGCCGCGCGGTGCTGCAAGACCTGACCTGCGACTCCGACGGCAAGATCAAGCAATACGTCGACGAGCAGAGCATCGAAACCAGCCTGCCGGTTCACGCGCTTAACGAAGGCGAAGACTACTTGCTGGGTATCTTCCTGGTGGGTGCTTACCAGGAAATCCTCGGTGACATGCACAACCTGTTCGGTGACACCGACTCGGTGAACATCTACCAGAAGGCCGATGGCAGCGTGTACCACGCCGGTATCGAGACCCACGACACCATCGAAGACATGCTGCGTTACGTGCACTTGTCGCCCGAGGAGTTGATGACTCACTACCGCGACAAAGTGGCCAGCGCCAAGATCAGCGTCAAAGAGCGCACCCAGTTCCTCGACGCTTTGCGTCTGGGCCTGACGCGTTCGTCTTACTTGTCTTCGTAAGACTCAACTGACCCGTAGGAGCGAGCTCGTCTCGCGATCTTTTGACCCTTTAAAAGATCGCGAGGCAAGCTCGCTCCTACAGGGATATCACGGGGTAAACCAGCGGATTCGCGTGGCATACAGCCCCAAAATCACGCTGCGCAGCACCATGAACAGCAAGAAACTTATCCACAGCCCGTGGTTGCCATCGCCCTGCAAGGCCCAGGCAACGGGAAAGGCAATGGCCACGCTCAACAGCATCGCATTGCGCATTTCGCGCGCGCGGGTCGCGCCGATAAACAGCCCGTCCAGCAAATAACTCCACACCGCAATCAATGGCAAAACGGCCAGGTACGGCAAGTACTGGAAGGCGGTTTCACGCACGCTGGCAATGTCGGTTTGCATCTCGACAAACCAGTGCCCGCCCAGCAAAAACAGCAGCGCAAACAGCGCACTGGCGAGTAACGACCAACCACAGGCAACCACCATCGACCGGCGTAACGCCGTGCGATCACGGGCGCCGATGGCATGCCCGCACAAGGCTTCGACCGCATGGGCCAGGCCGTCCAGCGCGTGAGCCGTCAACAGCAAGCCATTGAGCAGCAGCGCATTGGCCGCCACGGTGGCGTCGCCCAAGCGGGCACCTTGCACGGTGATGGCGAAAAACACCGATTGCAGCAGCAAGCTGCGGATAAAAATATCGCGGTTAACCCCTAACAGTGGTTTCCAGTTTTGCCAGACCCGCAGCGCGGCCCAGGCCATCTTGCCCGGATACGCCCGCAGTGCGCCGCGTGTGAGCCACAGGCCGAGCAGGGCGCCGCTCCATTCGGCAATCACCGAGGCCCGCGCTGAACCGACCACGCCCCAGTCCAGGCCGAGAACAAACCACAGGTTGAGAGCGATGTTCATCAGGTTGGTGGTGAGCAAAATCGCCAGCGGCGCCCGGGCGTTTTGTGCCCCCAAAAACCAGCCCACCAGCGCATAACTGGCCAAGGAGGCGGGTAGGCCAAACAGCCGGTTGTGAAAGAACGCCAGGGTCATGTCATGCAGCTCGGGCGAAGGCTGCATCACGCTCAACGCCAGGCGGCTGAACGGGAGTGCAATGGCGGCCAGAAACAGCGAAAGCCCCAGCCCCAGCAGCAACCCTTGCACAAGGATTTGCCGCAACGCGGTGCCATCCCCGCGCCCGGCCGCTTGTGCGGCAAAGCCCGTAGTGCCCATGCGCAGAAAGCCCATCATCCAGGCCAGGTAGATATACAGGCTGGCGCCCACGGCCACCGCGCCCAACTGATGCGCGTGGGGCAAATGGCCGATTACAGTGCTGTCGACCAGCGCCACCAGCGGCACAGAAATATTCGACAAAATCATCGGCGCAGCCAGCGCCCACACCCGGCGATGGGTCGGGCGGTCGCGCCAGTCGGCTAACAGAAAAGACATGCAGGCTCCTTTGGGGACCGGCATTGTAGCGGAAGTAAACCCTGCAAACGGCGGTCCTGCGGCCCGCATCGCAGCCTCGTGCCTCGTCAGCGGCTACAAGAGCGGTGCCTTTTGCGACCAGCGCGTCTGCCGTTCGCGCCACGCTGTTATATAGTCGCCCCTTCACTGCCACGACAATGAGTACACCATGCTTAACAAAGGACTGTTTCTGGCTTGCGCGTTGGCGCTGCTCAGTGCTTGCGATTCTTCTTCATCCGGCAAGCCCGAGACGCCAAAACCTGCCGCCGTCACGCAGGCCGCCAAGCCGGTTCAAGACCCCAAGGTGCTGGCCGAGCGCTTTGCCGGGCGTGAGTTAAACGTGGTGGATGTCTCTGAAGTGCAGCTGGACGGTGCCAGCACGCTGTCGGTGAGTTTCTCGGTGCCGCTGGACCCCAAGCAAAACTTCGCTGAAAAACTGCACCTGGTCGATGCCAAGACCGGCAAGGTCGATGGCGCCTGGGAGCTGTCGGATAACCTGATGGAAGTGCACCTGCGCCATCTTGAGCCGCAGCGCAAATTGATCCTCACCGTCGACCCTGGCCTGCGCGCCGTCAACGAGGCGACGCTGGCCGCCGAGTACATCAGCCGTCTGGAAACCCGTGACCTGCAACCCACCGTCGGCTTTGCCAGCCGCGGTAACTTGCTGCCGACCCGTCTGGCCGAAGGGTTGCCGGTGATCGCGCTGAATGTCGACAAGGTCGACGTTGAGTTCTTCCGCGTCAAACCCGAATCCCTGCCTGCCTTTCTCAGCCAATGGGGCCGCAACAGCAGTCTGCAAAGCTATGAAGCCAAAGACCTGTTGAGCATGGCCGATCTGGTCTACGGCGGGCGCTTTGACCTGAACCCGGCACGCAACACCCGCGAAACCTTGATTCTGCCCACCTCGGGGATCAAACCGTTGCAGCAGCCGGGCGTGTACCTGGCGGTGATGACCGCGTCCGGCAGCTACAACTATTCGACCCCGGCCACCTTGTTCACCCTCAGTGACATTGGCCTTTCCGTGCACCGTTATCAGAAGCGTCTGGATGTGTTCACCCAGGCGCTGGAAGGCGGCAGTGCCTTGGCCAATGTGGATCTGGAGTTGCTCGACGGCAAAGGCAAAATGCTCGCCCAAGGCAAAACCGATAAACAAGGCCACGCCGAACTGGCCTTGCCGCCCAAGGCCGAAGTGCTGCTGGCGCGTCAGGGCGACCAGACCAGTTTGCTGCGCTTGAACACAGCGGCGCTGGATTTGGCCGAGTTCGACATCGCTGGCCCTCAGGCGCACCCGCTGCAATTTTTTGTGTTTGGCCCGCGTGACCTGTACCGCCCCGGCGAAACCGTGCTGCTCAATGCCTTGCTGCGCGATCGCGACGGCAAGCCGGTCAAGCCGCAGCCGGTCAGCGTAGAAGTACGTCGCCCGGACGAGCAAGTCAGCCGCAAGTTCGTCTGGGAGCCCGATGCTTCGGGCTTTTATCAGTATTCGTTGGCACTGGCAGGCGAGGCGCCGACCGGGCGCTGGCAATTGGTGTTCGATCTGGGCGACGGCAAGCCGCAGTTGTATGAATTTTCGGTCGAAGACTTCTTGCCGGAACGCATGGCGCTGGAACTCAAAGGCAGCGACACGCCGCTGCGTCCTGAGCAAAACGCAGAGATTCAGGTCACGGGGCGTTACCTGTATGGCGCCCCTGCAGCGGGCAACCGTTTGAGCGGCCAAGTGTACGTGCGGCCCCTGCGCGAGGCAGTCAGCGCATTGCCGGGTTATCAATTCGGCTCTGTGACCGAGCCCGAGTTGACCCAGGACCTGGAGTTGGACGAAAGCGTGCTCAACGCTGATGGCAAAGAAACCCTCACCATCGACAGCCAGTGGAGCGAGGCCAAGTCGCCGCTGCAGGTGATTGTGCAAGCCAGCTTGCAAGAGTCCGGTGGTCGCCCGATCACCCGGCGTCTGGTGCAGCCGGTTTGGCCAGCGGAGCGCTTGCCGGGCCTGCGCGGGTTATTTGACGGGACTGAAACCGATGGCGATGGCCCGGCCGAATTCGAGCTGTTGGTAGCGGACACTCAAGGCAACAAGCTGGCCGCTGAAAACCTCAAGGTCCGCTTGGTGCGCGAGCGCCGTGACTACTACTGGAACTACTCGGACAGCGACGGCTGGAGCTACCACTACAACGAGAAGTTTCTGAACCTCAACGAAGAAACGGTCAGCGTGAAGGCCGGAGAGACCGCCAAGGTCAGCTTCCCGGTGGAGTGGGGCCCATACCGTGTCGAGGTCGAAGACCCGCAAACCGGGTTGGTCAGCAGCGTGCGCTTCTGGGCCGGGTATCGTGCCCAGGACAACGCCGAAGGCGGCGCCGTGCGCCCGGATCAGGTCAAGCTGGCGCTGGACAAGGCGGCGTACAGCGATGGCGACACCGCCAAAGTCACGGTCACGCCGCCCGCTGCGGGCAAAGGTTATTTGCTGGTCGAAGGCAGTGACGGGCCGTTGTGGTGGGAAGAAATCGAAGTCCCGGCCGAAGGCAAAACCTTCGACATCAAACTCGACCCGACGTGGGCGCGCCACGATTTGTATGTCAGCGCGCTGGTGATCCGCCCCGGTGAGCGTAAAACTAATATCACCCCAAAACGTGCCGTGGGCGTGTTGCACCTGCCGCTTGACCGGACCCAGCGCAAGTTGGCGCTGACCCTCGATGCGCCTGAAAAAATGCGCCCCAAACAACCGCTGACGGTAAAGATTCAGGCTAAAAACGCCGACGGCAGCATTCCCCCGCAAGCCCATGTATTGCTGGCTGCGGTGGACGTCGGGGTGCTGAACATTACCGATTACCCGACCCCGGACCCGTACGCCAGCCTGTTTGGGCGCAAGGCCTATGGCGCCGACCAACTGGATGTTTACGGGCAATTGATCGAAGCCGGGCAGGGCCGTCTGGCCAGCCTCGCATTCGGCGGTGACGCGGCCTTGGCCAAAGGCGGTAAACGCCCGGCCACCAGCGTGAACATCGTTGCGCTACAAAGTGCACCGGTGACCTTGAACGCCCAGGGCGAAGGCGAAGTCAGCGTCAATATCCCGGACTTCAACGGCGAACTGCGCTTGATGGCGCAAGCCTGGACCGATGATCGCTACGGCATGGCCCAGGCCAAAACCGTGGTCGCTGCACCCTTGGTGGCCGAGTTGGCCGCACCGCGCTTTTTGGCCGGGGGTGACGAGACCCGCTTGGCGCTGGACCTGTCCAACCTGACCGACAAACCGCAAAAATTGACCGTCACCCTCAACGCTGACGGCCAACTCAATCTGCTTGGCGAAGCCACGCAAAACGTCACGCTGAGCCCTGGCCAGCGCAGTACGTTGCAGATCCCGGTCAAGGCGCTGGGCGGTTTTGGCACGGGCGTGGTCAAGGTCACGGTGAGTGGTCTGGACCTGCCGGGTGAAACCCTGGCGCCGTTCAGCCGCGAATGGACGTTGGGCGTGCGCCCGGCGTACCCGGCGTTGCTTAAACATTACCGCGCGGTGCTCAAGGATCAGCCGTGGAGCCTGCCAGAAGGTGAGTTGCTGGCTTTTGAACCGGCCGGGCGCGAAGCCATGCTGAGCCTGTCGAGCCGCCCGCCGTTGAACCTGGGCGAACAGATTCGTGCGCTCAAGGCGTACCCGTATGGCTGCTCCGAGCAAACCACCAGCGGCTTGTACCCGGCGCTGTACGCTGACGCCGCGTTGCTCAAGCGTCTGGGCCTTGAGGGTGAACCAGACGCCGAGCGCACCCGCAAAATCGAACTGGGGATCGAGCGCCTGCTGGGCATGCAACGCTACAACGGCAGCTTTGGCCTGTGGGGCGCAGACGGGCAGGAAGAGTATTGGCTGACCGCTTACATCACCGACTTCCTGCTACGCGCCCGTGATCAGGGCTACGCCGTACCGGCCGATGCGTTGAAAAAAGCCAACGAGCGGCTGCTGCGTTATGTGCAGGAGCGCAACCTGATCGAAGCCGACTACAGCGACAACCTCGACCACACCCGCTTTGCCGTGCAGGCCTATGCGGCGCTGGTTCTGGCACGCAGCCAGCAGGCGCCGCTGGGCGCATTGCGCAGCATCTTTGAGCGCCGCAGCGATGCGCGTTCAGGCTTGCCGCTGGTGCAACTGTCGATTGCCTTGCAGAAGATGGGCGATCAGCCGCGTGCCGATCAGGCGTTGTTGGCCGGGCTGGCGGCCAAGCGCAAAGACAATCAATGGCTGGGCGATTACGGCAGCCCGCTGCGCGATCAGGCGCTGATTGTGGCGCTGCTGGAAGAGAACAACTTGATGAGCGGCCAGCGTGAGCAGCGTCTGTTTGAGTTGTCAGATTCGTTGGCGGCCAGCCGCTGGTTGTCGACCCAGGAGCGTAACTCGCTGTTCCTGGCCGGGCGTGATCTGTTGAGTAAGCCAGAAGCCAAGTGGTCTGCGCAGCTCACCAGCGGCGAGCAAACCCGCGAGCTGAATAACCAGCAATCGGGCCTCAAACTCGATGGTCCATTGCTGGCGCAGCCGCTGACGTTGCGCAACGAAGGCAGCGACGCGGTGTATCAACAGCTGACGATTTCGGGTTATCCACAGCAGGCCCCGGCGGCGGGTGGCGAGAACATGAGCATTCGCCGCGATTACCTGGGCATGAATGGCGAGCCGCTGAATATTAAGGCCCTGAAAAGCGGCGATCTGGTGTTGGTACACGTGGCGGTCACGGCCAAGCAGGCGGTGCCAGATGCGTTGGTTGTCGATTTGCTGCCAGCGGGGCTTGAGCTGGAAAACCAGAACCTGGGGCAGAGTGCGGCCAGCCTTGAAAATGCCAGCACCGAGGTCAAGCAATGGCGCGACGCGATGCAATACGCCAGCGTGCAACATCAGGAATACCGCGATGACCGTTACGTCGCGGCGGTCAAACTGGACGGCTATGGCACGACGCACCTGCTGTATCTGGCGCGTGCCGTGACGCCGGGCACCTATCGCGTACCGCCGCCGCAAGTGGAGTCGATGTACCGGCCCAACTGGCAGGCCGTGGGCGAAACCCCCGGCGACATGGTGATCAAGGCCCGCTAACCCCACCCACTTTGTAGGAGCTGCCGAAGGCTGCGATCTTCTGATCTTTTAAAAGATCGCAGCTTTTGGCAGCTCCTACAGGGTGAACGGCGTCAGTTAATAATCCAGCTCAACACCCACAGCCCCAGCAGCAGCCAGATCACGCCGCCGATGATGGAGGCGCGCATAAAGGCGCGCACGGCGTTGTACAAAAACAGCAGCCCGAGCACCAGCACAGCAATGCTGACGATGGAGGTGTCCATGCCCAAGGCGCGGGCCATACCGTCGATAAAATTGCTGCCCGCTTGAGTGATCATGGTGAACAGGCCGCTCAAGCTTTCGACGATCCAGCGAACGACAGTGCCCAACCACAGGCCCAGATTTCCAATAAAGCTTTCGACGTGCATGGGGATGTCCCGATCAATAAGATGGCCACTGTGCCAGAGATACCCCTTAGGCAACCAGACCAGGTGCAAAGTTGCGTAATGAGTAATGCTTAAAAAGATCGTGCTGTGGAGCACCTGCGGCCTGTTGCTGGCAGTCGCATTGTTGTGGCTGGCCGACCGGTTGTGGCCCTTGCCGTTGCCCAAGGATGACTTGGCCCGCGTGGTCTTGGCCGAGGACGGCACGCCGCTGTGGCGCTTTGCCGATGCCAATGGCGTATGGCGTTACCCCGTGCAAACGGACGAGGTGTCGCCGTATTACCTTGAGGCGTTGCTGACCTACGAAGACCGCTGGTTTTATCAGCATCCGGGGGTTAACCCGCTGGCTTTGGGCCGTGCGGCCTGGCAGAACCTTAGTGGCGGGCGAGTGCTGTCGGGGGGCAGCACCTTGTCGATGCAGGTCGCTCGTTTGCTCGATCCTCATGAACGCACGTTGCCCGGCAAGTTGCGCCAGTTGTGGCGTACGGCGCAGTTGGAGTGGCACCTGTCCAAGGCCGAGATCTTGAACCTGTACCTCAATCGCGCACCCTTTGGCGGGACGTTACAGGGGGTGGCGGCGGCCAGTTGGGCGTATTTGGGCAAGTCGCCGCAGCAACTCACGCGCTCCGAAGCTGCGCTACTGGCCGTGTTGCCGCAAGCGCCGAGTCGCCTGCGGCCTGACCGTCATCCCGAGCGGGCGCAAGTGGCGCGGGACAAGGTGTTGCGGCGTCTGGCCGAGTATCAAGTTTGGCCGCAAGGGGCTGTGGATGAAGCGCTGGAGGAGCCGCTGTTGCTCGCCCCGCGACTGGAACCGAGCCTGGCGCCGTTGCTGGCGCGGCGCTTGAATCGTCCGCACAGCCCGCCGCTGATCCGCACCACCCTGGACGCCAACCTGCAACGCCGCCTCGAAGACTTGCTGCTGGGCTGGCGGGCACGACTGCCCGAGCACACCTCGGCGGCGATTCTGGTGGTTGAAACCGACACCATGGCCGTGCGTGCCTACCTCGGCTCGGTGGACATTAACGATGCGCGGCGCTTTGGCCATGTCGACATGATCAGCGCCTTGCGTTCGCCGGGTTCGACCCTCAAGCCTTTTTTGTACGGCATGGCGATGGATGCCGGGCTGATTCATTCCGAGTCGCTGCTGCAAGACGTGCCGCGGCGTTACGGCGATTACCGTCCGGGCAATTTCTCGATGGGCTTTAGCGGGCCGGTGTCGGCCAGTTCGGCGTTGGCGTTGTCGCTTAATTTGCCAGCGGTGCAACTGCTTGAAGCCTACGGGCCGAAACGTTTTGCGGCCGACCTGCGCAATGGCGGCGTGCCGTTGAGTTTGCCCGCGCTGGCAGAGCCTAATCTGGCGTTGATTCTGGGCGGGGCCGGCAGTCGTCTGGAAGATTTGGTCAGCGGTTACAGCGCGCTGGCGCGGGGTGGCAAAAGCGCCAACCTGCGCCTGCAACCGCAGGATGAACTGGTCGAGCGGCGCATGCTGTCGCCGGGTTCGGCATGGATTATCCGACGCATCTTGAGTGGCCAGGCACGGCCGGACCGTGACCCGACCGCCGAGTTGGTGCAACGCCCCAGCCTGGCGTGGAAGACCGGCACCAGTTATGGCTTTCGCGATGCGCTGGCCATTGGTGTGGGGCCGCGCTATTTGATTGGAGTGTGGATCGGTCGCCCGGACGGTACGCCGGTGCCGGGGCAGTTTGGTCTGGCCTCGGCGGCGCCGCTGATGCTGCAAGTGCACGATGTGCTGAGCAACCGCGACAGCCAGCGCGGCATTGTCGCGCCGGTGCAGCCCGTGCCGGGCAGCGTGGGCGTGGCAGCGATTTGCTGGCCGCTGGGCCAGCCGTTGAGCAAGAACGACCCCAATTGCCGCCGCCAGCGCTTTGCCTGGACGCTGGACAACACCACGCCGCCGACCTTGCTGGCGGCGGATCAGCCGTTGGGCGTGGGCTTGCGCGAAACCCTGTGGGTCGATGGGCAAGGGCAACGCGTTAGCCCGCAGTGCCCTGGTGCGCAGCAACGTGACGTGGCGTTGTGGCCTGCGCCGCTGGAGCCGTGGCTGCCCCGGGTGGAACGGCGTGAAGCGCGCTTGCCGCCCGCCTCGACGCAATGCCCGCCACCGGCATTGAACTCGGTGACAGCGTTGTCGATTGTCGGTGTGCGTGAGGGGGACCGGTTGCGGCGCCCGGCGGCGAGCCAGGCGTCATTGCGCCTCACGCTGACTGCGCTGGGCGGTGACGGTCGGCGCTGGTGGTTCCTCAATGGCACCCCGCTGGGTGATAGCGGGCATCAAGAAGCCCTCAACACCACCCTTGAACAGCCAGGGCGCTATGAGCTGAGCGTCCTCGACGAAAGCGGGCAAACCGCGCGGGTTGAATTCAGCGTCGTGGAGTAGACCATGTGGCTTGGGATTTTCTGAAAGATCAAAAGATCGCGAGGCAAGCTCGCTCCTACAGTGAATTGGGGTTATCACTTTAGTGAGTGGGAGTGTTCTATTTTGATGAACGTGTTGATTTCTATGGTTTTTAGTCTGCGCGTGGGCGCTGTTTATATAAGGGCTTAATACCAAGTAGTGAGTTGTTCAATACCCGGTCCGGCGTTGTGATGTAAGCCACGGATGAACGTATCTCTGACGTTAGAGCAGGGAGCCTTCGAACTCTGGCTAAGCAGGTGCAAGGGAATAATCATGAACACTCAACTGTGGTTAAAAACAAGTACAGCCCTTTTGTTAGTGATGACCGTCAGCCTGGCGGGCTGCCATAGCGGCGGTGGCGGTTCTAAAAGTCATGTTGAAGCCAGTACGCCCGATGCCGGTACGGGCGGCGGTGGTGATGGTAGCGGTGGCGGCAATAACGGCGGTGGTGACGGCAGCGGCAATAACGGTGGCGGCAACAATGGTGGTGGTAATAACGGCGGTGGCAACAACGGTTGCGGTAATAACTGAGGAGGCAACCTAGGCGGT
>NZ_JASCPQ010000209.1:0-914 GCF_029959305.1 Pseudomonas sp. PS01297 | reverse complement strand
TAGGCTTTGTACGAAAAGTATTGCCGCATGCAACGTAGGCTGCAGGCCAAGGTGACCATGGCTGCAAAGCTCTTGGCCAGCTTGTCATAGCGAGTGCCGATCCTGCGATTTTCTTTCAGCCAGCCAAACATCCGCTCAATGATGTTCCGTTGCCGGTATTTGGGCCGGTCAAACAGTCGGGGCAAGCCAGGTCGAGGTTTGCGCGGCATAGCGCGCAATGGGATTACCGGCTGCATTCGGTAACGGTCGCAGTACTGGCGCAGGTGCTCGGCATCGTATCCCTTGTCAGCCAGCAACCACCGGCTACGTTTACGCGGTCGTCCTGGCTTGCCAGCAATTCTTACAGCATCCAGCAGCGGCTGAGCGTGGGAGACATCACTGGCTTGTCCTGGTGAAAGCCTGAAATGCAATGGCACGCCATTGGCATCGCACACCATGTGAATCTTGGTGGTCAGACCGCCTCGACTGCGCCCCAAGGCATGGTCTAACGGTTCTTCAGGCCCCCCTTTTTCCCGGCGCCTGAAGAGGCTCGGGTTGCTCGTACTGCGGTGGAGTCGATCATCCAGGTGTCCAAGTCGATCAGTCCTTCCCGGTTCAGCCGAATATGCAGACGCTCCAGTACTCGCTCGAATGTGCCGTCGTCGCGCCAGTCACGAAAACGCTGATACACCGTTGACCAAGGCCCAAAGCGTTCAGGCAGGTCGCGCCAGGGAGCGCCCGAGCACAGGATCCACAGAATTCCGTGGAGAACCTGACGATCATCGTTGCGAGGACGGCCCATTTTCTGTTCTGGAGAAACCAAATCCTTGATCAGCTCCCATGACGCATCAGAAAGTTCGTAACGCCTTGCCATACGGGCCTCCAACCGGTCATGGCGGCAATTTTAGCCACAACGACTTTTCGTACAAAACCTA
>NZ_JASCPQ010000208.1:0-1139 GCF_029959305.1 Pseudomonas sp. PS01297 | reverse complement strand
CGAAGCAGCAGGCTTAACGCCTCAGATTGCCTGTGGGAGCGGGCTTGCTCGCGATGGCATCTACGCAGTTTCAAGGTTAAACCGCGTCGTTTGTATCGCGAGCAAGCCCGCTCCCACAGGTTGTGCATTCAGCTAGCTCAGTACCAGCGCGCCTCGCCCGGCGGGCGTTTTTTGAAGCGTTTCATGCTCCACATGTATTGGCTCGGGTAAGCCCGCACGTACTTCTCCACCACTTGGCTCATGGCCGCGCAGGCGGTTTCGGTGTCGGTGCTGTACATGGCTTCGGGCGCCGCTTCCAATATCACTTTGAACCCCGAACCGTCCGGCAAACGCACCGCGTGCAGGAACACGCCCACCGCTTTGCCACCCGCCAGCATGTTGGGTACAAACTTGCTGGTCAGGGCCGTGGTGCCGAGGAACGGTACAAAAATACCCGCTGATTCTGCCGGCTCCGGGTCTGCCGGGATGCCGACCTGACCGCCTTTGCGCACCTCTTTGATGACACTCAAAATGCCTTCTTTGGTCGACGCGGCCACGCGGTTGCCCAGCTGTACGCGCTGTTTGCGCAGCAGTTCGTCAACGGCCTTGAGCTTGGGCGGGCGGTAGAAAATGATCGGTTTGCACTGGCTGCAATAGAAGTGGTTGAGCACTTCCCAGTTGCCCAGGTGGCTGGTGATGCCGACCACGCCTTTGCCAGAGGCGAGGGCGTCTTTGAGCACGTCCAGGCCTTCGACTTCGCGCACCAGGTCAATGGAGCGCTGGGCGGGCCAGATCCACGCGCAGGCGCTCTCGGTCAGGCTTTTGCCGATGTCTTTGAGGCTTTGGCCGACCAATTGTTCACGGGCGACCGGGTCCATTTGGGGGAAGCACTTGGCCAGGTTGATCCGCACCACTTCGCGCGAGCGATTGGGCAGTTTCCACATCAGCCAGCCGATGGCCGAGCCCACGTGTTGCACCGCGCCCCAAGGGAGCATGGCAAACAACCGTAAAGCCCCGACCAGCAAGGCGCCTTTAAACTTTTCCACAGGGTCTTTCCCGTCTTCATAGTGCATCGACAACCCTTGTGGGAGCGGGCTTGCTCGCGATTCAGGCAACGAGGTGCATCTGGATCACCGCTAAGAGGCCATCGCGAGCAAGCC
>NZ_JASCPQ010000207.1:0-1171 GCF_029959305.1 Pseudomonas sp. PS01297 | reverse complement strand
TGCTTTGTGTAGGAGCGAGCTTGCTCGCGATCTTTAAACGATCAAAAGATCGCGAGCAAGCTCGCTCCTACGGGATATTTATCGTTCCATGCATAGAACGATCTAATTCAAAATTGCCATCTAGTGATATGGGTGATGCGAATCTATAGTGATTGCCATGCATGACAGGAGGTGCAACATGAAAAACATTATGGGTCTCTACACCGCTCCACGAGGTCATTGGGTCGGCGATGGTTTCCCGGTGCGCACGTTGTTTTCCTACGACACGATGGGCAAGCACATCAGCCCGTTCCTTTTGCTGGATTACGCGGGCCCAGCCGAGTTCACGCCGACCACTGAGCGTCGTGGCGTCGGGCAACACCCGCATCGTGGCTTCGAGACGGTGACCATCGTCTATAAAGGCGAAGTTGAACACCGTGACTCCACCGGAAACGGCGGGATCATCGGGCCCGGCGATGTGCAGTGGATGACGGCAGCGTCCGGCATTCTCCACGAAGAGTTCCACTCCGAGGCGTTTGCCCGCAGTGGCGGTGCACTGGAAATGGTCCAGCTGTGGGTGAACCTGCCCGCCAAGGACAAAATGGCCGAGCCGGGTTACCAAGGGATTCTGGACCGCGAGATTCCACGGCTTACGCTCAAGGACAATGCCGGTACCTTGCGTTTGATTGCCGGTGAGTTCGACGGCACACGTGGCCCGGCGCGTACGTTCACAGACATCGATGTGTGGGACATACGCCTGAACGCGGGCAAGTCGGCAACCTTCGACCTGCCTGCGGGCCGCAACTCGGCGCTGGTTGTGCTGCACGGCACGGTCGAGGTCAATGGCGCGCAAGCAGTGGGCGAAGGTCAACTGGCGCTGTTCGAACGTGAAGGCACGCAGATAAAACTGCACGCCAGCCACGATGCCGTGTTGTTGATTCTCAGCGGTGAGCCGATCGACGAGCCCATCGTTGGTCACGGGCCGTTTGTGATGAACAGCGAGGCTGAGATTCACCAGGCGTTCAGGGACTTCCAGTCGGGCAAATTCGGCCGGATGTAACTCAGGATCTTGTAGCCGCTGACGAGGTACGAAGGCTGCGATGGGTTGCGCAGCGACCCCAATCGGCGGTCCTGCGGCCCGCATCGCAGCCTTCGTGCCTCGTCAGCGACTACAGGGTTTATTGTAACAGCT
>NZ_JASCPQ010000205.1:0-1332 GCF_029959305.1 Pseudomonas sp. PS01297 | reverse complement strand
CGCGTTTTTTTTTGTGGTTAAAACCCGCGGGGCGCCACCCGCGCTCCTACAGAGTTCAGGCTCACGGTGTATCATGTCGCGCAAACGCCCCAGCCGTGACGACGTCCGCCGATGCCTGATGTAGCCAACTCCGCCTTTTCGCCAGAACTGACCGCAACCTTTGCGGCCGTGCAGGCACATTTTCGTCAGGTCATCGTGCCGCTGTGGCAAGGCCCCGGCTGGAACGCCGAACTGGCACTGCCTTACGAGGCCCTCAGCCCCGCCCATCAACCGCTGCCGCCCCAGCGCTATCGCGCCATGGCCTGTGCACGCCAGTTGTATGTGTTTTCCAGCCTGATCGACGACCCGGCATTCCCGGCCGCCGCCGAGCGCGCAGCGGCGCTGTTCCGTTCGTTGCAGAGCCACTTTCACGATGCCGAACACGGCGGCTGGTTCTACAGCATCGACCCCCACGGCGCGCCGCTGGATCAACGCAAAGACCTGTACACCCACGCCTTCATCATCTTCGCCTGCGCCCATTACTGGGCCAAAGTGCGTGAGCCGCTGGTGGAATCGGTGCTCAATGCCGCCCTGCGAGTGGTACTGGTGCAGTTCAGCACAAGCAACGGTTTGTACGAAGCCAGCCTTGATCAGGACTGGTCGTCACTGGGCAGCGGGCCGTTGCAGAACCCGTTGATGCACCTGGCCGAAGCCTTTTTGGCGACGCTGTCGGTGCGTGAAGACCCTACGGTACAGAGCGCCCTGCTGGCACTGACCGACGCCATGCAACAGCACTTTATCGAGCCTGTGCATAACGTGATGCTGGAGAAGCCACGCGGTGCTGTGGATAACTGGTTTGAGCCGGGGCATCAGTTTGAATGGCTGTTCTTGCTGGCCTCGTCGCCGCTGCTGCGCGGCACCGCCTTGCATGGCTCGCTGGACCGTGCGTTTGGCTTTGCCGAGCAGGTCGGCGTAGACCCGCAGAGCGGCGCGGTGTGCGGCATGCTGGCGCCGGACGGGACCCTGCGTGATGGCACCCAGCGCATCTGGGCTCAGGCCGAGTACTTGCGCGCCCTGACCTTGCGCCCAGAGGGCGCCGAGCGTGTGCAACGCCAATTGCTGGCATTGCAGCAGCGCTTTTTATACACAGGCGGCTGGTACGAGTGCCGCGACGGCCAGGGCAACGTCAGCCGCGAAGACATGCCGTCGACCACGCCGTATCACCTGGCCACCTGCTACAGCGGGTTGGCGCAGTACATAAGCTGACACTTCACCCTGTGGGAGCGGGCTTGCTCGCGATGCGAACGACGCGGTTTGTCAGACAGACCACGCTGATTTCATCGCGAGCAAGCC
>NZ_JASCPQ010000204.1:0-1553 GCF_029959305.1 Pseudomonas sp. PS01297 | reverse complement strand
AGCTTGCCTCGCGATCTTTTGATCTTTAAAAAGATCGCGAGGCAAGCTCGCTCCTACAGTCTGTTTAATTTTTTACCACATCAGATCATCAGGGATCTGGTACGCCGCGTACGGATCATCTTCTTCCGGCGTTTTCGACTCGACCAGCACGTTCAACTGAACGATACGGCGCGGGTCGCGCTCCTGGATCTTCAGGGCTGCCTCACGCGGGATTACTTCGTAGCCGCCCTGGTGCTGCACAATCGCCAATGAGCCATTGGCCAGCTTGTTGCGCATCAAGGTGTTGACCGACAGGCGCTTGACCTTCTTGTCATCCACAAAGTTGTAGTAGTCCTCGGTGTTCAGCTTGGGCAGGCGCGACACGTCGATCAATTGCTTGATCTGCGCAGCACGGGCTTTTTGCTCGGCCTTTTCTTGCTGCTGACGATTGAGCTCTTGATCACGCTTGATCTTCTCGGCCTTGGCTTCAGCCGCCAGGCGCTGCTGCGTGTCATCCAGCTCGATCTGGCCTTTATGGGCCAGACGCTGCTGCTTTTGCTTTTCTTTACCGGCCTGCTTGGCCTGCTTCTCGTTGACCAATCCGGCTTTGAGCAACTGGTCGCGTAGGGAAATGCTCATTGTCTTACTCACTTAGGCAAACTCAGCCGCAGCTGGGCAAATTCTTTTCCTGGCGCTTGGCTTCACCCCACAGGGCATCCAGGTCTTCAAGGGTGCAATCTTCAATGGGACGCAGGGTATCGCGCAATGCTTGCTCGATAAACCGGAAACGTCGGTCAAATTTGGCATTTGCACCGCGCAAGGCGGTTTCCGGGTCAACTTTTAGATGCCGCGCCAGGTTCACCACCGAAAACAATAAGTCGCCCACTTCATCGTGGATCGCCGCCGAGTCGTTATCCGCCATGGCTTCCAGCACTTCGTCCAGCTCTTCACGCACCTTGTCCAGCACCGGCAAGGCGCCAGGCCAGTCAAAGCCGACCTGAGCCGCACGTTTTTGCAACTTGGCCGCACGGGACAACGCAGGCAGCGCCACCGGCACATCATCAAGCAACGACAACTGCTGCGGCGTGGCCGATTTCTCTGCGCGCTCTTCGGCCTTGATTTCGTCCCAACGCTCCTTGACCTGCGCTTCGCTCAAGCGCGGCACGTCCAGCGGCGCGTACAGGTCGCCGGTGGGAAACACATGGGGATGGCGGCGGATCAATTTGCGGGTAATGCTGTCGATCACCCCGGCAAACTCAAAGCGCCCCTCTTCGCGGGCCAACTGGCTGTAATACACCACCTGGAACAGCAAATCGCCCAGTTCGCCCTGCAAGTGCTCAAAGTCGCTGCGCTCAATGGCATCCGCCACTTCGTAAGCTTCTTCGAGGGTATAAGGCACGATCGTCGCGTAAGTTTGTTTGATATCCCACGGGCAGCCGAACTGCGGGTCGCGCAGGCGGGCCATGAGGTTTAGCAAGTCGTCGAGGGTGTACATCATTAATCCTTGTGCAGAACGATGTAGGAGCGAGCTTGCCTCGCGATCTTTTAAAGGTCAAAATAACGCGAGGCAAGCT
>NZ_JASCPQ010000203.1:0-1603 GCF_029959305.1 Pseudomonas sp. PS01297 | reverse complement strand
GGGCTTGCTCGCGATAGCATCGACGCGGTCATTCCGGCAAACCGCGTCGTTAACATCGCGAGCAAGCCCGCTCCCACAGGATTAGCTGAGCTTTAGTTCATGAAACGCTACGAAAAATTTGCTGACGATATTGCTGAACTGATCCGTTCCGGGGTGCTCGGCCCCGGCCAGCGCGTGCCCTCGGTGCGCTATGCCAGCCAGACCTACGGCGTCAGCCCGTCTACGGTATTCCAGGCCTATTACCTGCTCGAACGCCGTGGCCTGATTCGCGCCAAGCCGCGTTCGGGGTATTTCGTCAACACCCATGCGCCCAGCCCGTTTTCCGAGCCGGAAGTCAGCAGCCACCCCACCGAGTCCACCCAGGTCGATGTGAGTGATTTGGTGTTCTCGGTATTGGACTCCATCAAAGACCCGCACACCGTGCCGTTCGGCTCGGCCTTCCCCAGCCCGATGTTGTTTCCGCTGCAACGCCTGGCCCGCTCCATGGCCACCGCCAGCCGCGAAATGGACCCGCGCATGGTGGTCACCGACATGTCACCCGGCAACCCGCAATTACGTCGCCAGATCGCTCTGCGTTATATGGTCGGCGGCCTGATGCTGCCCATGGAGGAGTTGCTGATCACCAACGGCGCGCTGGAAGCCTTGAACCTGTGCCTGCAAGCAGTGACCGAACCCGGCGACCTGGTGGCCATTGAAGCCCCGGCCTTTTACGCCTGCCTGCAAGTGCTGGAGCGGCTCAAGCTCAAGGCCGTGGAAATCCCCGTGCACCCGCGTGACGGCATGGACCTCGACGCACTCGCCCACACCCTTGAACGGCACACCATCAAGGCCGTGTGGAGCATGACCAGTTTTCAAAACCCGATTGGCGCGACCATGCCCGAAGCCAAAAAGCAGGCGCTGGTCGAGCTGTTGCGCGAGCATCAAGTGCCGCTGATTGAAGACGACGTGTACGCCGAGCTGTACTTCGGCCAGCACGCGCCGAAACCGGCCAAAGCCTTTGATACCGAAGGGCTGGTGATGCATTGCGGTTCGTTCGCGAAAAGCCTGGCGCCAGGTTATCGGGTTGGCTGGGTCGCCGCCGGGCGTTTTGCGCAGAAGGTAGAACGGCTGAAACTGATGACCTCGCTGTGCCCATCGATGCCCGCCCAGGCGGCGATTGCCGATTATTTGCAGCACGGCGGCTACGACCGCCACCTGCGGCGCCTGCGCGACGCCCTGGAAGACCAGCAAAGCGCGATGCTGGCGGCGATTGCGCGGTATTTCCCGGCGCAGACCCGGGTCAGCAAACCGGCGGGCGGATACTTTTTGTGGCTTGAACTGCCTGAACAGATGGACTCGCTCAAGCTGTTCCAGATGGCCCTGGCTCAAGGCATCAGCATTGCGCCGGGGCCGATCTTCTCGGCGACCCAGCGCTTTAGAAACTGCATCCGCTTGAACTACGGCAGCCCGTGGGATGAGACCACTGAAAAGGCCATGGAAACCTTGGGCAAAATCGTTCGTTCTTTTTAAAGCCCCCTTAAAACCAACTGTGGGAGCGGGCTTGCTCGCGATTAGAACAACGCGTTTCAATCTTCAAGCGCGTCGATTCTATCGCGAGCAAGCC
>NZ_JASCPQ010000202.1:0-2018 GCF_029959305.1 Pseudomonas sp. PS01297 | reverse complement strand
AGCTTGCCTCGCGATCTTTTAGAAGATCAAAAGATCGCGAGGCAAGCTCGCTCCTACAGAAGGTCAGGTTTTTAATTCGATACAGGAGCTTTTATGAAACTGCTGCGCTACGGCGAAAAAGGTCAGGAAAAACCCGGTCTGCTCGATGCCCAAGGCAACATCCGTGATGTGTCGGCGCATATCGCCGATGTCGCAGGCAAGGCGCTGGAGCCTGCAAGCCTTGAAGCCCTGAGTAAAATCGACCCGGCCAGTCTGCCGCTGGTCAACGGCTCGCCACGTATCGGCGCTTGCGTCGGGCAGGTCGGCAAGTTCATTTGCATCGGCCTTAACTACGCCGACCACGCCGCTGAATCCGGGCTGGCCGTGCCGTCGGAGCCGGTGGTTTTCAACAAGTGGACCAGCGCCATTTGCGGCCCCAATGATGACGTCGAAATCCCTCGCGGCTCGGTCAAGACTGACTGGGAAGTCGAGCTGGGCGTGGTCATCGGCAAAGGCGGCCGCTACATCGACGAGAGCAACGCCCTGGACCACGTCGCCGGTTACTGCGTGATCAACGATGTCTCCGAGCGTGAATGGCAACTGGAACGCGGCGGCACCTGGGACAAAGGCAAGGGTTTTGACACGTTCGGCCCCATTGGCCCATGGCTGGTGACCCGTGACGAAATCCGCGACCCGCACCAACTCAAACTGTGGCTTGAGGTCGACGGACAGCGCTACCAGAACGGCAATACCAACACCATGGTGTTCCAGATCCCGGCGCTGATTGCCTACCTGAGCCGCTGCATGTCGCTGCAACCGGGCGACGTGATTTCTACCGGTACGCCGCCGGGTGTGGGCCTTGGGGTCAAGCCGGAGCCGGTGTTCCTGCGCGCCGGCCAGCAGATGCGCCTGGGCATCGAAGGGCTGGGCGAACAGCAGCAACGCACGATTCAAGCAGACTGATCCAGCGCCTCAAATAAATATAAGAAACAGGAGCAACACATGCGCATCCTCATCACTGGCGGTACCGGTTTTATCGGCAAGCAACTGGCTCAACGCCTGACAGATTTGAACACCCTGACGCTGGAAGGCGAAGCACCGCGCACCATCGAACGCATCGTGCTGTTCGACGCCTTTGCCGGTGAAGACGTGCCCAATGACCCGCGCATTGAGCTGGTGACCGGGGATGTTGCCGACCCTGAAGTGATCGCCCGTGTCACCGATGGCGTGGACCTGGTGTGGCACCTGGCGGCAGTGGTCAGCTCGGCCGCCGAGGCGGATTTTGACTTGGGCATGCAGGTGAACTTGCACGGCCTGATGCTGCTCCTCGAAACCCTACGCAAGCAAGGCACCGCGCCGCGTCTGGTGTACGCAAGCGGCTTCGCGGTGTTCGGCGGCAAGCTGCCGGAGGTGGTAGACGACAACACCGTGCTCACCCCGCAATCGTCCTATGGCATGCAAAAAGCCGTCGGTGAATTGCTGGTGGCCGACTACGCCCGCAAAGGCTTTGTGGATGGCCGCGTGTTGCGCCTGCCGACCGTGGCCGTGCGCCCCGGCAAACCGAACAAAGCCGCGTCGACCTTTTTTAGCTCGATCATCCGCGAGCCGCTGGTGGGCCTGCCTGCCGTGTGCCCGGTGCGCCCCGACACCCGCGTGTACCTGACCTCGCCACGACGCATTGTCGAGTCGATGTTGCTGGGTATGACCCTGTCGCCGCAGACCCTGGGCGGCGAGCGCATCATCCCGCTGCCGGGCGTGACCACCACCGTGGCCGACATGGTCGCGGCGCTGCAACGTGTGGCCGGTGACAAAGCCACGCAACTGATTCGCTGGGAGCCGGATGCAACCATCCAGCGTATTGTCGAAAGCTGGCCAAGCAAGGTTGAAGCCCCGCGTGCCCGTGCACTGGGCTTTACCGCCGACCCGGACTTCGACGCCATCGTGCGTGCGCACATAGAAGATACTGCACAGTAAACACCCCTGTAGGAGCGAGCTTGCCTCGCGATCTTTTGATCGTTTAAAAGATCGCGAGGCAAGCT
>NZ_JASCPQ010000201.1:0-2110 GCF_029959305.1 Pseudomonas sp. PS01297 | reverse complement strand
CGCCACGGTTGATCTGAAAAACCGCATTGCCTGCATCGCGAGCAAGCCCGCTCCCACAGGGGGGATTCAACCGATCTCGTTCAGCTTCGGTATCAGCAGCTCGGCCACGTGTTTTGCCTCGTCAATCAGCGGCCAGCCCGACAGGATCAGCGCGCTCAGCCCGGCCTGCTGGTGATACGCCTCGACGTTCTGCGCAATGGCGTCTGCGTGGCCCACCAGGTACGCCGCCGATGAGCCGGTGCCGAAGATGTCCAGCGACGACCAGGCGCTCATGCCGGCAAACAGGCTATTTTCCAGGCGTAGCGACTCCAGCGGCGGCAGTTGCCCCTTGAGGATGTAATCCACCCATTCCTGACGTTGCGCATCCGGGGCGCGATAGCTGGCCAAGGTCTGTTCGCCTTTGCTGCGCCGGGCCACCACTTCTTCAAGTTTGCTGCGCAGCAGGTCGACGCCGGTGGTTTCGAACAGGGCATAAAAGGCTTTTTCGGCCTCGGAGCGGGTCTTGCGCACAGTCACGCTGGCCAGCGCGCCCATGTCGGCAAAGGTACGGCCCTGGCTATGGGCCGAAGCGCGGGCGGCGTCGAAGCGGTCCTTGATGATCGAGATCTCGCGCAGCATCAGCAGGTACACATCGACCACTTTGCCCGCGTGTTCAACACCGGCCAGGGATTCACCCGTGCCCCATAGCGGCACGCCGCCCGCTTGCACAGGTTCGAGGCTGAAACGGGTATTGGGGAACAGCGATGGATTACCCGCCAGATAGTGCTCCTGAAATGCCTTCCAGTAATGTTCGGCGCTTTTATAGCGGTCGTCGTGACCGGCGGTGAGGTTGTAGGTTTTGGCCCGTTCTTCGCGGCCATTAATGTGGTTGAACAGCAAGCGCCCGCCGCTGAGTTTTTCAAAGGTCAGGGCTTGTTCGGCCAGCAACTTGGGCGCGGTCATGCCGGCGTAGGCGGCCACCAGAAAACGCATCTTTTGGGTAAAGCCCACCACCGAAGTGGCGGACACCAGCGGGTCGTTGGGCCATGTGGCCACCAGCGCGCCATAAAAACCGCCCTGGTCGATGGTCTCGGCCAGACGGCGGTAGCGGTCGAAATCCACCGGGTAGATACCGTCGTCCATCCAGGGATAATGACCGTCGGCCATGCTGAGGTACCACAGTGCTTTAATTGCCATCAGTCGTGTTCCTGATTCAAGTGTTCGAAATCGGTTCGAGGTCCATCGCCAACGCCGGGTCAGCCGACCATTCGCACAGCGAGCCGTCGTAGACGCTCACGTGTTCAACGCCCACCAGCGCCAGAGCCAGGGCAAACCCCGCCGCCGTGATGCCGCTGCCGCAATACAGCACCCACTCAACCTGCGGCCGCTCGATAAACGGCTGCAACGTTGCCAGCAGGGCGGGGCGCGGGATAAAGGTGTGGGTGTGCGGGTCGATCAGCTCGATATACGGCAGGTTGAGGCTGGTCGGGATATGGCCGGAGCGTGCGTATTTGCTTTCTTCGCCGCGAAACACCGGGCGGCGCAGCACGTTGAGCAAACGGGCGTTGTGTTGCCCGGCCAGTACCTGTTGCACGTAAGCGCGATCGACGAAATACCCCGGTGTATCCACCGCCGTGAAGTCGCTGGAGCGGTTGGCTGCGGGCGTGGTGTTCAGCGCCAGCCCGCGAGCCAGCCAGGCGCGTAAACCACCCTCCAGCACAAACACCTGGCTGTGGCCGAAGCTTTTCAGCAACCACCAGACCCGCGCGGCCCAGATCCCGTTTTCGCGATCGTAGATCACCACTTTGCGCTGATGGCTCACCCCCAGCGCACGCATCGCCGTGGTGAAGGCATGGGCATCGGGCCGTGTATAAGGGAACGGCGCCGACGGGTCCGACAACTGATTGGCCAGATCGGCCAAGCGCGCCCCCGGCAAGTGGCCAGCGGCAAAAGGTTCGAGCAACCCTGTGGCACTGGCTTCCAGTACGGTCCAGTGGTCGGGTTGGGCCAACAACGCATCAAGGCTGAGTAACGGGCGGGTCATATACCTGTCCTGAAAAGCCAAAAACCCTGTAGGAGCGAGCGTTGTCGCGGTGGTTTTTTGTGTTAAAAATAGCCAGCCAGCGCGGGG
>NZ_JASCPQ010000200.1:0-2220 GCF_029959305.1 Pseudomonas sp. PS01297 | reverse complement strand
GACGTAGCCTCGTCAAACTCGGCAACTGCTACGGGGGGGGGGCGTGTACGCCAAAACCTGTAGCCGCTGACGAGGTACGAGGCTGCGATGGGTTGCGCAGCGACCCTTAACCGCGCTCCCGCATGAAATCCCATTCCCCGTAAGCCGCCGTTCAATTTCCGTCACCTACAGTTCTCAACAAGGAGTCCCAACCCGCCACAGACGGCTAATTTCCGACTGACCAGACGCCTTTTTCCAGGACCTTCGATGACCAAACGGCCGATTCTCAACTCGCTCTTTTTAGCGCTCAGCATTGTGGTGAGCGCCCCGACCATGGCGGCGTCGTGGTGCACGAACACCGACCCGGGGCCGCTGGGGCAGTTACGCAATGAGGTCAATAAACAGTTATTGCCGCAATCGCGGGCCATTGAGCGGGTGCACACCGAAGGGACGCTGCCGCATCAGGGCATTCGTGATCAAAGCCTTGAGGCCAAGAAGGACTGGCCGCTGATGCGCGACTTGGCGCTGCTGTGGCAAAAGCAGCATCAACCCGGTGATCTGGCCGCACTGTCGCGGCTGCTCAACGATTGGGGCACGCGCTACAAGCCCAGCTTTAATCCGGTAGATGAAACCGGGCTGGACGCGTACATCGATGCCTATGCCATGACCCGCGACGATTTGGCGCCGCCAATACGCGCTGTGGCGCAGCGCTTTGTCCGCGAGTTGGGTGAGGGGTATCTCAATGAGATGGAGCACAATTTCAAGCCGGGTGATGGCCGCTGGATCAATAACTGGAACTCGCACCGCGTGAAGCTTGCGACGCTGTCAGCGGTGGCGCTGGAGGATCCAGCCATGTTTGCGCGGGCACGGGCGCAGTTTATTGAACAACTGGGGCGCAATCTGCGGCCGGGCGGTTCAACGGTGGATGTCGAGCAGCGTGATGCCCTGCACTATGTGGTCTACGACCTGGAGCCGCTGACCCGGGCCGCCGTGGCAGCGCGTCTGCGCGGGCAAAACTGGCTGGTGTTCAAAGGCGCCTCAGACGCCAGCCTGGAGAACGCGCTGGACTGGCTCGCGCCTTACGCCAAGGGTGACAAGACTCACGAAGAATTCGTGCACTCCCACGTCAAGTTCGATGACCAGCGTCGCGAGGCGGGGGAGAGCGGGTTCTCAGGCCTGTGGAACCCGCAGTCGGCGACTGGCCTGTATGCCATGGCGACGTTGCTCAACCCCAAATACGCCGCCGTGTCTGAGCGGTTGCACCCCATGGGCGGCTGGATGGCCGCGTGCTGGGGGCGATAAGTTAAAAAGCCCCGCCGGGCAATGCTCGACGGGGCTTTTTCTTTACAGAGGGGGGCGTTTACGGGCGCATCAGCGGTTCAATGCCGATCCATTTTTTCACCGGCTGATAGCAGGTTTTCATCGGCGGCAAATCGACTTTTTGCCCGCCGACCTCCATCGAGCCGAGGTTGATCGTCCATTTCGAATCGGCATCAAATTTTTCGGTAGGGAAAATCAGATAGACCGAGCCGTAGCTGCTGTTGTTGGTGATTCGCGGAACACGGCTGTGCACTTCATCGCTGTTGATGTCATACGGCGAAGTTCGCGCATATTTCTCGTAATACAGCGGGTAGTCGTAGGTCTCTTTGTCACCCAGGTACACGTCGGGCAGGGCTTTCAACTGCGAGCCGTCTTCAAAGGTGATGTAGGCCTGGCGGCTGTCGTAGAGAATCGGGATGGGCGCCTCGCCACTGCTTGAACGCGTCGGGCGTATGCGGCCTTTGTTGTAGGCGATCAGTTGGATGTAAAACTGTCTGCGTGACCAGGTTTCACCCGGGAAGGTCTTGGACACACCTTGCTCAAACGGGCGATCTGAATACTGCGCGGTGTGATCGTATAAATAGGTTTCGAGGATGATGGTTTTCTTGCCGTCCGCTCCCGGCACTTTGAATTGATACTCGGACTGGCACAGGTCGGCGTAAGCAGAGCGCTCGCGCGGCCAAGGCAGGCAGGCCCCTAGCGAGGCAGCAAGGAGCACGAGCAGGGTGGCTTTCAGGCTTTTTTCAAATGGCATGGCTGGCCTTTTGTTGGTTGTCCAAGATCATTCGGGTAACGATTCTGACACCCCCAAACAAAAATTGGTCACGGTTCTGCGAAACCCGCCCTGTAGGAGCGAGCTTGTCTCGCGATCTTTTAAACGATCAAAAGATCGCGAGACAAGCTCGCTCCTACAGAGGGTCA